>DASYLL010000177.1:0-4919 GCA_036009605.1 Thermoanaerobaculia bacterium
GTGACCTACACCGCGAGCTGCGCGATTTCCGGCGCAGCCACCGGCTCGCTCTCCAACACCGCGACGGTCACCGTTCCCGCAGGCGTGACCGAGGCGGATTCCGGGAACAACTCTGCGACGGATACCGATTCGATCGATGCCTCTGCCGATCTCGCGATCACGAATACCGACGGCGTCACTGCCGTCACGCCAGGTGGCTCGACGACGTACACGATCACAGCGAGCAATGCCGGTCCGAGCGGCGCTACCGGCGCGACCGTGGCCGACACGTTCCCCGCGTCGCTGACGTGCACGTGGACGTGCCTCGGCGCTGGTGGCGGTACATGCACAGGCGCGGGGTCGGGCAACATCAATGACACCGTGAACCTGCCGAGTGGCGGTAGCGTGACTTACACCGCGAGCTGCACGATTTCCGGGGCGGCGACGGGCACGCTCGCCAACACGGCTACTGTCACGGCGCCGGCAGGGGTGACCGATCCGACGTCTGGCAACAACTCCGCGACGGACACCGACACCATCGCGACCGGTGCGGTGGTCTCGGGGACGAAGACCGTCTCCGGCACGTTTGTGGTCGGCAGCAACGTCACGTACACCATCACGCTGACCAACAGCGGCTCGACGGCCCAGGGCGATAACCCGGGCAACGAGTTCACCGACGTTCTCCCGCCGCAACTCGCGCTCGTCAGTGCGTCCGCGAACAGCGGCACGACGGTGCCCACGATCGGAACGAACACCGTGACCTGGAACGGCTCGATTCCGGCCGGCGGATCGATCGTCATCACCATCACCGCCACGATCCTCCCGTCCGCGGCCAACACAGCGGTCTCGAACCAGGGAACGATCTCTTATGACAGCGAAGGCAACGGCACCAACGAAGCCACTGCGCAGACCGATGATCCGGGCGCAGCGGGCGGAGGTGACGCCACCGTCTTCCAGGCCGCGGCCGGCGAGACCATCCCCGCGCTTTCCCCGCTCGCGCTGATGCTGCTCGCCGCAATGCTGGGCGGTGTGGCAGTGATGTTGTTGAACCGCTCATAACGCACAAAACTCGCAGTGACTGAAGCCGCTCGACCTTGGTCGAGCGGCTTTTGTTTTGTGCGGCTACTCCGTTTCATCGCTCATGGGACCGGATGAAAGCGGAGGAGCTGGTCGATCATCTTGTCGGCCGTCGTCGCGTAGTCCGCCTCATACTTGCGGAGTAACTCGTCTTTCCCGGGATGCTCACTCTTCGCTTGTCGTTCCCACAGAACGGACAGCGTTGCATAAGGCGGCACGAGCAACCCGAGCGCGTTGAAGAAGTTGCACAAGCTTCCGATGATGTGTTGTGCGCCGTCGGAGTCCCCTGTGATCACGATCCCCGCAGTCTTTCCTTCGAGCGGTGAGGCCTCACCCGCGAGAATCCTGTCGTGAATTTCGTCCAGCCTTTCCACAGCGCGCTGGATGAGCGACGATGCGTTGCCCCACCAGATCGGTGTGGCGACGATCACGATGTCGGATGCCAGCACCTTCGCCAGAATCCCCGGCCACTGGTCTCCATTCCCCATGTCGGAGTACGTACCGGCAGAAATGTCATGCTCCACCAGCTTGACCGTTTCGCACGCAATCCCCTTGCGCTGCATGCGACCTGAGAGAAACTCACACAGCGTCTCGGTGTTGGACAACTGCGTCTTCTTCAATGTGCCAAGCAGAATCGTTGCCTTCATGCTCGACTCTGTGAGCAAGAGCGGTGCACGCGCCCGGTGCCGATCGAATCGACCAACGCCTTCGACGTTCCGCACAACTTGGAGCCATCCCGAACCAAATGGAAACGCCGCCCGGTTGGCTAACCCGAGCGGCGTGAGGATTTTAGAGTGGTAGGCGCTAACGGACTCGAACCGTTGACCCCCACCGTGTGAAGGTGATGCTCTACCAACTGAGCTAAGCGCCTGGGGATCGTGTCAACGAACCGTCTCCGCACCCTATTCCGGCGGAAACGGCGCTCAATCTAGCGGAGGCGGGATCGCTCGTCAACCGCTCGTTACTTCTTCTTTGCGGATTTTTTGGTCGTCGACTTCTTCGAGGCGGCTTTCTTCGTCGTCGACTTCTTCGTCGTCGATTTCTTGGTCGTGGAAGCCTTTTTCGATGACGACTTCTTCGACGGCACCTTGCCGCCCGCCTTGCGTGCTTCCGAAAGTCCGATCGCGATCGCCTGTTTGCGGCTCGTCACTTTCTTTCCCGAGCCGCTCTTCAACTTGCCGCGTTTCAGTTCGTGGACGTTCTCTTCAACTTTGTCCGAAGCCTTCTTCCCGTATTTGCTGGCCATGAAAAATTCTCCTGCACAGGTTGTTGTGCAAGCAGCAAGCCGGGTGTGCTCACTTCACGAAGACGGATGATGGTGCGAGCACGGTGGACCCGCGCCGCTTCACACGGATCGAGAAATCGTGTTGGCCCGGCTTCGTTCCATCGGGCAAACGCAGTTCGAGCTCGTAGCGGCCGCGCAGCGTGCGCTCGAGACGTTCGATCGCGATCTCGGGAAAGACATGCGTCTTCGCGTAGAAGCCGCCGGTCTCCTTCGCCGCGGTCTGCAATCCGAACTCGAGGTCGTGATAGTCGGCGAACGAAGTATCGAGCGCAAACAAAGTGACGCGCGCGTGATCGAGTGCGCGTCGCGCGGCGGTCCATTCGCGTCGCATGGCAACGACGTTGCCGCGACGTTCGCCCAAGCCCCAGCCGAGGAGGAGGAGGTTCTTGGGACCGTCGATCGGCATCAGCGCATTTCCGACGAGCAGCAGCGCCGCCTCGGAACTCGTGACGCGTTTCATCGCAGCGCGATCGAGACGCGATGCGAGCGAGGGCGAGGGCACGATCGGCGGCGGAGGCGGCTCGTCGATGAGCATCGATTTGCGGATCGTTTCCGCAACGATCTCCTTGTCGCTCGTGAAGTCGAGACGGAACTTGAGATGCGAGTCGAACGAGAACACCGCCACACGATCCTCGGACTGCAGTGTCTCGATGAACTTCTCCGCGTACCCGTGGAAGTGCATCTGTCCGGTGACGCGCGAGCTGTTCCGTGCGAAGTCGGTCTGAACGAAAACGATGAAGAGGCGGCCTTGCGATGAGCGCTCGGTAGACGCTGGCTCGTCCGGAGACAGGGGAGCAAACGCGGCTTCTTCAACGAACGTCGCGGACTCCACGCGCACATCCGCCCTGCCCATCTTCACGATGAAATCATCCGGCATCAGGCCGGTCACCGGCTCGCCGCGATCGTTCGTCACGCGCACATCGACGAGCGCGCGCGACACCGTGATCGACTCGCCGAACTGCTGCGCGAGCCAGAGAACGATGGCCATCGTCACGGTGCGCATGAACGCGATCATACGTGCGGCATACAATCCGGCCTCGAAAGGAATCTGTCACATGCGCCTTCGTGCCCTTCTGATCGTCGTCCTCACTGTTGCCGCGCTCTCCGCGCAGGCCGCGAAGTTCGACGAGCTGTTCCTCGACAAGACCATGCGCGTCGATTACTTCCACACGTCGACGCCGAAGGGCGATGAGATCCTCGCGCTCGACCGCGTCGTCTCCGACGGCCCGTGGCCCGGCAGCCGCACCAATCTCATCGACACCTCGAACCTCGGCAAGTACTACTTCGAGATCATCGACCGCGATACGAACCAGGTCGTCTTCTCGCGCGGTTTCGCATCGGTGTTCGGCGAGTGGGAAACGACGCCCGAATCGAAGCAACGTCCCGCGACCTTCCACGAATCGCTGCGCTTTCCCTGGCCAAAAGAGCCCGTGCAGATCGTGCTGAAAAAGCGCGACGCGCAGAACGCGTTCCAGCAGATCTGGTCGACGGTCGTCGATCCCGCATCGCGCTTCGTGAATCCCGCGGATGCGAAGCCCGCGGGCCGCGTGTGGTCGTTCCTCGAGAACGGGCCGCCATCGCAGAAAGTCGATCTGCTCGTGATCGGCGAGGGCTACACGGAAGCGGAGATGCCGAAGTTGAAGAAGGACGTCGGCCGTCTCGTCGGACGTCTTTTCGAGACCGAGCCGTTCAAATCGCGCAAAAAGGATTTCAACGTTCGCGTGCTCGAGTTGCCGGCGACGAAGAGCGGCGTGCATCGTCCGCGCACGCACGACGATCGCCGCAGCGTCACGGGCGTCGAGTACAACATCTTCGACTCCGAGCGCTACATCCTCACGCTCGAGAATCGCGCGATGCGCGATGCGGCCGCATCCGCGCCGTACGATTTCATCGAGATTCTCGTGAATGAGAAACAGTACGGCGGCGGCGGGATTTTCAACGATCAGGCGACGGCCTCGGTCGACAGCGGATTCTCGGAGTACGTGTTCGTCCACGAGTTCGGCCATCACTTCGCAGGACTCGGCGACGAGTACTACACCTCGGACGTCGCGTACGAGACCGGCGGCAGCGAGCATCAGGAACCGTGGGAGCCGAACCTCACCGCGAACGGCGCGCGTCCGAAATGGATGGACCTCGTCACGTCCGGCACGCCGCTGCCGACGCCGTGGCGCAAGGAAGAGTTCGAGAAGCATCAGCGCGAGTACCAGGCCGAGCGCCGCAAGCTGCGCGAGTCGAATGTGCCTGAAACGGTGATGGATGAGCTCTTCCGCCGCGAGCAGGAATGGGAAACGAAGTTCCTCGGCGCAGAGCAGCACGTGGGCCGCGTCGGCGCGTTCGAAGGCGCGGGCTACGAGGCCAAAGGCCTCTTTCGTCCCGAGGGGGACTGCATCATGTTCACGCGGGACGAGGTCGGATTCTGCGACGTTTGTACGCGTGCGATTCACCGGATGATCGACATGCAGACGCGCTGACGCGCGGTTGTCGGTTGTCTGTGGTCGGTTGTCTGCGACTCGGCGCATGGACGAAACGTGCAGACAACCGATCACCGACAACCGACAACCCTTGTAGAATTCGCGCT
>DASYLL010000178.1:0-16138 GCA_036009605.1 Thermoanaerobaculia bacterium
GCGCCCGCGTAAGGCGCATTCGGGTTAGTCGCGGGTTGGCCGTCGACCGGTTGTTCGGAGAACTAGATCCTTCACTCCACTGCGCTCACTTCCCCAGAAATCGTTTCAAATCAGCTCCGCAGTGTTTTGAGACGGCCTCCTACGGCCGCCGCACTCCAAACTGTTACTCCGTATACGAATCGTGCAGTTTCACCGGCTTCGATTTCCTCCGCAGCGCGATGTTCAGCACCTCGACGAATACCGAGAAGGCCATCGCGAAGTAGACGTAGCCCTTCGGGATGTGGAAGTCGAGGCCTTCGGCGATGAGCGACATGCCGATTAGAAGCAGGAAGCTGAGCGCGAGCATCTTGATTGTCGGGTGGCGATTCACGAACGCGCTGATCGAGCCTGCGGAGACGAGCATGATCAGCACGGCGATGATGACTGCGGTGATCATGACGCCGAGATCCTTCGCCATGCCGACGGCGGTGATGACGGAGTCGAGCGAGAAGACGATGTCGAGCAGCGAGATCTGCACGATCACGGACGTCAGAGACGGCGCGACGCGCTTGACGACGTCGCCTTCCTCCCCTTCCAGCTTGTCGTGAATCTCATGCGTGGCTTTGGCGAGGAGGAACAGTCCGCCGAGCAGCAGGATCAGATCGCGGCCGGAGATCTCCTGCCCCATGACGCTGAACAGCGGCGCGGTGAGACGAACGATCCAGGCCAGCGACAGCAGCAGCAGGACGCGCATGATCATCGCCATCGCCAGGCCGATGTTTCGCGCTTTCCCCTGCTGGTCCGCCGGCAGCTTGCCCGCGAGGATGGAGATGAAGATGACGTTGTCGATGCCGAGGACGACCTCCAGGACGGTCAGCGTCAGCAGGGCAATCCATGCTTGCGGATCAGAAAGCCACTCCATTGATCGATTCCTCCGGCCGGGCGGTTCACTGCCACGAGCGGCGCAGATTGTAGAGCAGCTGACTCACTTCAGCTTCACCTCATCGATCTGAAAATCGGCTTTGCCGCTCTTCTGTCCGCCACCGATGAGGACGCCGGTCAGATCCTTGCCGTCGATGCCGAAGTCGCTCCACGGGATCGTGATCTCGGTCCAGTCGGCGCCGGCGTGTACGAGTTTCGTCGACGGAATGCGGCCGAGCGATTCGGCGAAGACCATGACGTTGAGATCGACGTCGCCGCGCGCAAAGAAGGAGATGCCTTTCATCGCGGAGACGTTGACGGGCTTCATCGGCTCGGAGCCGGGGAAGTACATCGCGCCGGCCCAGGGGAAGGCGAAGCCAGGCTGGATGTGGCTGTGGACGAGCAGCGATTTCGCGGTGCCATTCGCGCCGTTGCTGACGACTTCCATCGAGACTTTCGATTTGCCGCCCATGAAGCTGTCGTCGGAGAGCGTCCATCCGAATCCGAATGCGGAGTTGGTCTCGCCCGATTCGAACGTGCTGATCGTACCGTCGCCGAGGTTGCCTGCGACGGCTTCGGGTTTGGCAACGGCCTCGGGACGACGCTCGAGTGCGACGCCGCCCTTCCAGACGGTGTCGATGGCGCGGGTTGCGGAGATGTCATGGGTGGGATCGCCATCGACAAGCAGGAGATCGGCGCGCAATCCGGGCGCGATGCGGCCTCGGTCTTTCAGATCGAACGCGGCGGCGGGAGTGGCGGTGGCGGCGGTGAGTGCTTCGATCGGCGTGAGTCCCGCCTGCACGAGCAGCTCGAGCTCGCGATGCATGCTGGCGCCGTGCATCGTGCCGGGATTCGGCGCGTCGGTGCCAGCGAGGATGCGCACGCCGGCGGCGTCGAGTTGGCGCACCGTCGCGAAAGCGTTTTTGATATCGATAGTCGACGTCGCGCGGCGCGGGAAGGAGCTGTGCAACCCGCGCACTTCCTCCGCGGAAAGGAACGGTTTCAGGCGTGCGTCTTCGGTAAGGCTCGCACCGCTCTGCACGCCGGCGGTGCTTTCGATGACGGTGAGCGTCGGCACGACGAATGCGCGATGCGCGGCGATGAATTTGCCGAGCTCCGCATCGGGCGCTTTCTCGCCGAAGAGATGCACGAGGCCGTCCGCACCCGCCTCGATCGCGATGCGCGCGCCTTCGAGTGTGCTGATGTGCACGACCGCGAGTTTCTTGCGCGCGTGCGTGGCCGCGATCAATTTGCGCAGATCGTCTTTTGTCAGCGATGGATACTGGAGACCGAACGGTACGCCGTCTTCGTAGACGAGCTTGATGTAGTCGGAGCCTTCAGCGATGCGCGCGTCGATGAACGCCTGCGCGTCGTCGCCGGGCGTGTAGACGACGATCGGAAAGTACTCGGTGCCGTGGCCGCCTTTGACGGTGACCAGCGTGCCGGCGGAGAAGATGTCCGCGCGTGTCGCGACGTTGCCGCTCGCCTGCTCGGCCTTCTGCAGCTTCAGCGTGGCGACGGCCGTGAACATGTCGAGCTCTGTCGTGACGCCGAAGCGGAGCGCGCGCTCGAGCACAGGACCGAAGACGTGCGTGTGCGAGTCGATGAGACCCGGCAGCAGCGTCTTGCCGGTGCCGTCGATGACCTGCGCGCCTTCGGGCACTTTCGCGTTCGCGCCGGCGGCGACGATGACACCGTCGCGAAAGACGACGGTGGCGCTCGGAACGACGCGCGTGCCGTCGAAAAGGCGGACATTGCGGATCGCAACCGCGGGCTGCTGCGCGGTGCAGACGAGCGTGAAGAGGAGCGCGACGAGAATGCGAATGAGCATGCGGACAAGATGGGGCTCGCGCGGTGCGGAGGGCAGTGACGTTTGTCAGTTTGAAGTGCGGCTGCCGCACTCCAAACGCTATACTCGCCGCGGTCTCTTATGAACCCCGGCGCCTTCCAACTCCTGCGTGATGTGACCCGCGAAACACCAGTGACGCTGCGCGTTCGCGGACTCTGCATGACTCCCGCGCTCGACGATGGCGCCGAAGTTCTCGTCCGCGCGCGACGTTTCTACTTCCCCGGCGACGTGCTCGTGTTCCGCACCAACGCGGGCGATGTCGCGGCGCATCGGATGCTCGGCTGGCGTCGCGCGGGATTCGTCACGAAGGGCGACGGCTGCGAGATCCACGATGCGCCGGTCGCGCGACACGCGATTCTCGGAGCGGTCGAGTTGCCGGTGCGCATGCGCGATCGCGTGCGCGCGATGCTGGAGCTCGCGAAGATCATTGTGCGCAGGCTCGCGCGGTGACGGAGTTTCTCCGCGAGCCGGATCTCTTTCCCGCGCGGATCGCCGGTGAAACCTGGGGAACGGAGCGTTGCGATCTCGAACTGGCCGGCGAGCGGTTCCGCATCGAAGGTCTCTCCGCATCGCAACGCCAAAGCCTCGCCGATCGCTACGGGCCGCGACTGCACTCCGCATCCGAAATCAATCCCGCCGCAACGTTGCAAATGTTCCGCGCGCCAGCGTCCGACTTTCTCGAGATCGACACGCGCGGCTGGGAGTACTGGGTCGATCTGCAATGGTCCGACAGCGGCTTCACGCTCAGCGGCATGCGCGTCATGGCCCGCGTCGACGAAACACGTGCGGGCATCTGGACGTGCGTCGATGATCCCGCGGAGCTTTCCGGCGTCGTCGAGAACGTGCTCCGTCCACTGCTCGCCGCGCGTCTGCTCGCGAACGGAGGACTGCTCGTCCACAGCGCCGCAGTCGACGGCTACCTCTTCGCAGGACGATCGGGCGCTGGCAAATCGACGATCGCGCGACTCGGCCTCAAAGCCGGCCTTCCCGTCCTGAGCGACGATCTCAACGCGATCATCCCCGCTGAACGCGGCTTCGCTATCGCACCCCTCCCCTTCACCGGCGACCTCGAAGAGCACGACGTCAGCAACACCCTCACCCCGCTCCGCGCCATCCTCGGCCTCGAACACGCCGAGGAGGAAAGCGTCCGTCCGATGACGATCGCGGAGACGGTCTCACTGCTTGTCCGCTGCGCGCCGTACGTCAATCAGGACCCGCGGCGCATGCAGTTGCTGCTCGAGCGCGCGTCGGAAATCGCTGTCAGTACCGCGCACGGAATCGTGGCGTTCCGGCCCGACGGGCATGTGTGGCCTATACTCGACGTTGGACTCCGCGATGTCGCCCATTTCCCTCCAGAGCCGCCTCGCCATTGACCCACGCGTCCGCTTCCGCCGCTTCGAAGGCGACGGCATCGTCATCCATCAGAAGACCGCGGAAGCGATCGTCGTCAGCGACGTCGCCACGCGCCTGCTCGAAATGACAGACGGCGCACGCACGCTGCAGGAATGCGCGGACGCGCTGAAATCCGAGTTCGACGCACCCGCCGAGGTGATCGAGCGCGATCTCGTGCAATTCGCGAGCGAGCTCGCCGAGATCGGCATCGTGGCGGTCCAGCCGTGACGTTCAACGATCTGATGGGTCGCACCTGGGACGAGAACCGTCTGTTCTCCGTCCTGATCGAGCTCACCTATCGCTGCAACCTCGACTGCTTCTTCTGCTACAACGACCTCGGACTGCGCGGCAAACCCCTTTCGTACGACCAGTACGACGCGCTGCTGCAGGATCTCGCGTCCATGAACGTGCTCAACGTCGCGCTCAGCGGCGGCGAGCCGCTCGCGCATCCCGACTTTTTCCGCATCGGCGCGCGCGCCCGCGAGCTCGGATTTCTCACGCGCGTGAAATCGAACGGTCACGCGTTGCGCGGCGATCTCGCGCGACGCTTGCGCGATGAAGTCGATCCGTTCGTGATCGAAGTCTCGCTGCACGGCGCGACCGCCGTGACGCACGACAAGCAGACGCGCGTCCCCGGCAGCTTCGTCCGCCTCGTCGAAAATCTTCACGAGATGAACACGCTCGGCATGCGCGTGAAGATCAACAGCACGCTCACGCTCTGGAACGAAACCGAGACCGCCGAGATGTACGCGCTCGCCGATTCCATCGGCTTACCGTTGCGCTTCGACCTGCAGGTCTCGCCGCGCGATGACGGAGATCGCACGCCGCTTAACGTCTCGCCGACCGATGCAGGCATCCGCGACCTGATGCGCATTGAAGACGCGCGGATGGCGCAATTCGCGTCGACGATGCCGGAGCCTGTGATCTCCGCCGAGGCGCCGGAGCCGTCTGCGAAACACTGCGGGGCGGGATCGGCGGCGATTGCCATCGATCCGTACGGCAACATCTATCCGTGCGTGCAGTGGCGACGCGCGGTCGCGAACCTGCACGAGCGCTCGGTGTCCGAGATCTGGGGGCACGCGTTCGATGGTATCCGCGCGGAGACCGAGGACGCGAAGAAGGTCGTGACGGCGCATCCGCGCGGGAAGTGGCTGAACTTCTGCCCGGGACTCGCGGAAGTGCTCACGGGCTCGGCGACGACGGTGCCCGCGGAGATGGAACGGATCGCCACGGTCGTAGCGCCGGGCTGAAGCCTGGCGCTACGAGTTGATCGGGCCCATCGGACAGGCTCCGGCGTTGGCCTTCGACGGCGGAGTGGGACGGCAGATGGCGGCCATTGCTTCCAATGGCTCTCGCGACAGGATGCGCGGCGGCGAATACTGCTTCCGCTCCGCGGTGGAATCATTCTCCGGTTGTGGATGGCGGTCCGCCATTCGTGGTCTCCTTCGGCAAATCGAGTGCGATGGCAGGGTCGCCAAGCAGCACGTACAGTTTCGCAGTATCGCTCGGATGGGCCGCGTGCGTGAGCACGATCAGCTCGCCGAGTCTCAACTCCGGCCTCTGTGCCGCAAGTTTCATGAACGTTCTCTGCATTTCGCGGGCGTTTTCGTGATTGGAGAGGCCGCTCGCCGACCAGACGGCCAGTGCACCGCCGTTTGCCTGACGCGTCAGCGCCGATCCAAGCGGCTCTACAGTAACTTCAAACCGGTTGATCGTACAGGTCATTGCCACGAGCACGGGCAATCTGCCCGTCGATGTCAGCGAAGGCGCATCCCCCGCCGTGAGAATCCCGGTCGACGCGATCTGATCGAGACCGCCGTGGCCGATCCAGTTCACGAGCGGCGTGCCGCTCTGCCACGCCGCGATGAGACCATCGCGCGTCGCCTGCGCTCCGAGCTCGTCGATGTGCAGACGCTCCTGCGGACGCCCTTCCATCGCAACCGCCGACTCGTCGCTCGCGGCGCCGAAGTTCGTGCCCTGATCGATCTGATCCGCGCTGAAGACGATCGGATTCGTGTCCGCCGAGGCCGCGTGCTGATTGAGCTTGTTGATGTAGTCGAACAGTTCCTGCTGGCTGGAGATCGGGAGGCGGCCGATGGCGATGTCGGGAACGCCGTTGTTGTTCGTGTCCGCGATGGTCATGTCGGATGCGAACAGACCATCGTTCGTTTTCACCATCAGCGGCGGCACGAGTCCGGCCGACTGGTTGATGCCGCGATAATCGAGCGAGCCCGTTCCGGCGAGGACGACGAAACGCGGACGCTGCGATTCCTTGAGTGCCCCTGCGAGGTATGCGCGAATGGCGTAGGGCGTCGGACTTCCATAGCTGAACTCGTCGTAAATCTGCTCGAGGTCCGCAACCATCGTCCGCAATCCCTGGCCCTGCCGCAGCGTCGCCAGCGCCTCGGCACCCGCACGAAGCGCAGCGGGAGCAATGACGATGTAGTCGGCGCGCTGCAGACGAAGCGACGGTTCGTACACCGGGCGATACGACGCCGGCATCACGAAGCGATCGGTCACGAACACGTTCGTCGCGCCCGACGGCAGCGTGGCACCGAAGTCGCCCGCTGCGAAAGAACCGCCGTTGAGCAAGGCGGGCCGCAGACGATTGTTGATGTTGAGTGCAATCGGAGTCGCGGTGAACGGACCCGCTTTGACCGTGCTGGTGAGGCTCGCTTCGACCGCGCCGTTGACCGGACGCGCGAAACGGCGATAACGCAGCGTGAAGCCATCGATGTAGAAGACGTCGAACGGAGTGCTCGGCGCGAGCACTCCTTCGATCTCCACCTGATTCGTGCCGCTGACGAGAACGCCCGCCGGCACTGCGAACGAAGCGATGCCGGCGTTGAGATCGATCCATGACAACTCGCCGACCGGAACGTTGTTCAACCTGACGCGTGCCGTGTGCGATGCGCCGGTGAACGCGCCCTGCAGTCTCACTTCGAGCACCGCGTTGTTTGCGTTCGCCATGTCTGCCGCTTCGACCGCGAACGTCTTGCGTCCGAACGTCGGATCGCCGCTGAGCACGAAATCCCAGAACCAGTAATCGCTTTCCGGATCGAGCGGGAGAACCGTCGCCGGGAACGTATCCGTCTCGGCGACGACGGTCGAATCGAACTGCGAGAGCGCGGTGCTCGACGGCGCAACCGCAACGTCGGCCATCTTCACGCCGCGATTGAGGTCGATGCGATAGATGCGGTCCTTCGTGTAGAGCGACTCGCTCTTTTCACCGAAGAAGAGCAGCGCATCCGCGGTCGAGGTCCAGGCGACCACCTGTCCGCCCGTCGTCACCGCGAGATCGCCCTTGGTCGCGTTCTTCTCGATCTGTGCGACGGTCTTGTTGACGCGCGATGCGATTTCGGTGAACGGGACGCGGACGATGCCGGTCTCGCGCACGCCGACCATGACGGCCACGCCTTTCGCGCTCGTCACCACCGGGCTCGGGCTCATGCCGCGCTCGATCGGTTTCTCGACCTCGGGTCCGAGACGGCGACCGGTCACGAGCGGACCATGTCGATTGATGCGGCCACTCGACGTGATCTCTTCGAGCAGGTAGCGCTCGGCCATGTTGCGATCGTCGACGTGGTAGATGCGCTTGCCCGCGGGGATGAGGTTCCGGTTCACCTTCGAACCGTCTTCGCGATAGAGGTTGTATCCGATCGTTCCCGCTTCGGACGCCGTCGACCACGACACGCGTCCACGCTCATCGACCTCGAACGAAGCAAGCATCGCCTCGGTGAGCGCACCGACGACGAGCCGCAGATGACAGAGGCCGCCGAGGCGGTAGGTGGAGCGTGCCTGGGTGGCGTTGCCGGTTTCATCGACGTAGGTGGCGCGCGTGCCGTTGCCACCTGTCGGATCGCCGGTGACCGAGGTCGTCGCGGCTGCCGGTGTGACCGTCACGTTGTACGACAGCGTCGCGGATCCGCCCGCGGCAACAGTGTTCGGATTCCAGGTGACGTTGCCCGTTCCGCCGTTGGCCGGGTTGGAGACGATCGATGTGCCGGGGGACATGGTGAGACCGCCGGCGTAGACCGTGCCGGTTCCGGGAGGAACGTTGGCGACGACGTTGTTCGACGCGCTGAACGTGATCGGATAGATGGTCGGGTTGATGACGTTGACCGTGACCGTATAGGTCCGAGCGACGCCGAGCGCGGGATTGGGCTGTGGGCCGCCGGCCGCGGTGAGGAACTGTTCGAGGTACGGCTTCACCGGCGCGGTGCCGGCGTCGGTCGGCATGTAGATGCGATACGCGGCGGGAAACCCGCCGGACGTGTAGGGCTGCGTCAGCGTGCCACCCGGTGGATTCGCGCCGTTGAGGTAGTTCCCGACGTAGTACGTCTCGTAGTTGCCGGTTTCGTTTTCGTACGTGTTGATCGACGAGTTGACCCGCCAGATGCCGTAGTCCGACGAGATGTGATTGCTCGTGTAGTTGGTGATGTCGTCGCGGTTCCAGACGTCATCGGTCGACGTCGTCGCGTCGGTGAACGACTGCGTGAACGTGCCGAGGCGGCTCGTGTAAGTGACCGTGCCGTTGTTGGTGCCGCTGTTCGTATCGCGGTCGAAATCGTTCTGCGTTGCCGAGCAGCCGGCGGTCACCCAGGGATAGAGAACGTAGCTGCGCGACGCGCCGCCGGAGCCGTCGGGATTGGTGCCGAGGGAGAGGAACGAGTCGGCGTAGACGTTGAGCTCCGTGCCGCCCGCGGACGCATCGCCGTCGTGCGCGCGGATGCCGATCGCGTTGATGTCGTCATCGTCGTCGCTGCCGCCGTTCATGGCGACGCGCACTTCCCAATGGCCGGCCATCGGAGTCGAAACGGCGTCGGTGATCAGCACGTTGTCGAAGGTGAACAGCTCGTTGGCGTCGGTGTATCCGCCGTTCATGATGAAGCGGACGCGCGTGTTGTCAGCCCTGGATGTGGTGATGTTGTGGCTGCCGTTGCCGGAGGCGCTGGTGCCAGGGATAGTGGCGAGCAGCGTCCAGGCGCCGCCCCCGTTGTTGGAAACCTGTACGAGAACCGAGTCGTTTGCTTCCGTGTTCTGGTTGGTGTAGCTGTACGAGAACGTCGCCGTGACGAGATCCAGACCAGGCGTTCCGAGCAGATCGACCTGACGCTCCAGCGCGGGAAGACCGGCCACGCCGTCCTGCATCTGCGCCTGTCCGCCAACGATCCGAACCGCGCCGGCCGCGACACCAGCTCCGCCGGCGTCCGTCTCGATCCAGTTCGCCGCCCAGTCGGCGGTACCGTCGTTGTTGCTGAATGCAGCGGTCGTGAAGTTGTCGCGGACGCTGTTGCCGACGCCGTAGAGCGTGAGCCATGCGTTGTCGGAGTTGGCGGGCTCGTTAACGTCGCCCGTGGTGAAACGCACTGTCTGGACGGTGCCGCTCGGATTGCGGAGGGAGTACGTGGCGACGCTTCCGTAGTCGCCGCGGTTTCGGTCGCGTCCATCGGTGTCTTCGGTGCCGCCACCGAAGCCGATGTCGGCATCGAAGATCTGCACCTGCAGGCTGGTCAGTCCGGCGGGTACTTCAATGAAGTAGCTGTAGTAGGTGTTCATCGCATCCGTTCCGCTGGTGTCGGCGGATGTGACGAAGTCGCCGTTGTCGCTGGCAGCGCCCGAGCCCTGCGGCGTGTGGAGCGAGGTGGTCGATCCTGCGTAAAGCGACCCGCTCAGCAAAGCCAGAGCACACACGAAACCCGCAGTTGGACGTAGCAGCATGCGTGATCATCGCATGTTGGCGGGTCAAAAACTGTCCAGCGAACGTCAGTTTTGCGTGACCGCACTCCGAGATTGCACACCCAATGCTCCAAAACAGGAGAGTGCCGCCAAAACTGCAGCAGCGAGCACGGTGACGCGGAACGCGCGGACGAATGCGTGACGGACGGCACTCCGCACCATCGCTTCATCGGCGCCGGGCGGCGGCTCGGCCGCTGCGAGATGCAGGCTTTGCGCTGCCATCGCTCTTCGAACTTCGACCGGCGCACCCGCATCCGCGAGACGTGAGTCGAGCTCGCGCGAGAACAATCCCACCGCCGCGGCGCCGAGCAGTGCGATCGATAGCAGTCCCGCCGCACGCGCGACGGCGTTGTTGATTCCGGACGCGGCACCCGCGTGACGCTCGTCGTTGATCGACGTCATCACGGTCGTCGTCAGCGGCGCGACCGTCAAAGCCATGCCGATGCCGAGGACGAGAAGTCCGGGGAAGAACGTCGTCCAGTACGAACCGCCAACGCCCGGCCACGCGAGCAACGCGAGCCCCGCGGCCGCGATCAACGGACCGCCGAGGAGCAGCGGGCGCGCGCCGATGCGATCCGCGAGCGCGCCGCTCCATCGCGAGAGCAGCGACATCGTCACGACGAATGGCAGAAACGCGGCGCCGGCTTGCGACGGTGTGTAGCCCTGCACCTGAATCAGATTGAACGGGAGCAGGAACGTCGCCGCGGACAACGCCGCGTACAAGAGAAGCGTGAGCAGATTCGCGCCGGTGAACGCACGCGAGCGGAACAACTCGAACGGCACGATCGGCTGCTCCGCGCGACGCTCGACGAAGAGGAACGCGATCAACGAGAGCACGCCTCCGATCATCGCGATGAGCACCGATGCAGATGACCATCCGCGCGCCGGCGCTTCGATGAACGCGAACACGACACCGCCGAGTCCGAGCGTGACGAGCAACGTGCCGAGCCAGTCGATCGCGCCGCTGCGCTCACCATTGTCCGATGGGACTTTTCTCCAGAGGATGAGCAGCACGATCGCAGCGATCGGCGCGTTGATCAGAAACACCGCGCGCCATGAGATGGTCTGCACGAGCACGCCGCCGAGGAGCGGGCCGAGGATGATTGCGAGCGAAGTGAGCGCGGACCAGGTGCCGATTGCGCGTCCGCGCTCTTCGCGAGGAAACGTCGCCGCGATGATCGCCAGACTGCCGGGAACGAGCAACGCTGCGCCCGCGCCCTGCAACGCGCGCGCGGCGATCAGTTGATTCGTCGATCCTGCCGCGCCGCACCAGATCGAGGCCCCCGCGAACAACAGAATTCCCGCGCTGAACACGCGCGTCCGCCCGAGGCGATCGCCGAGCGATCCGCCTGCGAGGATGAGCGACGACAACACGAGCAGGTACGCATCGACGATCCATTGCGCATCGGAGACCGACGCGTGCAGATCGCGCTGGATGACGGGAAGCGCGACATTGACGACGGTCGTATCGATGAACGCCATCGCCGACCCGAGGATGGTGGCGGCGAGAACCCATCGGCGCATGGTGCGAGAGTATGAGGGATGTTGCCTTTTGTCTGAAGCTGTCTAAGAGTCGCGCCCGATGTTGTTTGCCTGGTTTGCGTCGCGCCGCTTCCCCAGCGAGGGTGATTCCGAGCTCCCCGGCCGCCTCCGAATCGCTCGCAGACCATGGTTCACGTCCGCCGGCGACATCCATTCTGCTCAACCGGACCTTGCGATTCGTGATGCTCGGGCACGCATCGCCGATCGAGCCGTGAATCGGGACCAATACGGCGACTTCACAGAGCGGTTCACGAGGATCATGTCGATCTCGTCATCGCACGAAATCCGGATTCGTCGTTCGGCGCGAGGATCTGGAGTGTGCGGCATCGGCCAGCGACAGTCCCACGAAGCATCCCGACATCTGGTTCTTCCGGTACACGCACGAGCAACCGGAATCAGCCGACAACATTCGCTGAAAATCAGGGCGTCGCCGGATTCGCCTTCCCCTCGTGCGGCGGCAACGGAATGCGCACCATTCCGAACTCCTTCGAAACGTCATCGCGCACGCCGACGGAGATGACGCTGGCGCGCGTGTCGACGTCCACTGTGACGTCGTACGTAAAGTGCGACTCGCGTGCAGCTTCGAGTTTGTCATGGCCGATCGAATACGACTGCGAGCGTTGCGTGACGTCGCTGATCACACCGAGGTCGCTGCCGGATCCGATGAAGACCGAGAACGAGCCGGTGGCGGCCTCGCTCTCCATGTTGGTCGTCAGTGCACCGATCGGAATGCGCACCGAAACCGGCACCGACCAGAGATTCTTCGCTTTGCGCGTGATCTGTCCGAGGTCCGCTTCAATCGGGATGACGGAGTTCTCGATCAGCTGGAAAAGATTGGAGACCACGCGATCGTTCATCTGCGTGTCGTCCGATTTCTCGAGCACCGCGCGGCGCGAACGGACTTCGTAGTTGCCGTTCTTCGTCGTCACGCGCACCTTGCGCGCTCCGTCCGCACCGGAGGCGCGGTATGCGAGCGAGTAATACGACTCGAGATCGTCGACGATGTGCGGCAGCAGATCGACGATGTCCGACGGTCCGGCCGCCATCAATCCGCCCGTCTCCTCCGCGATCTGAAAGAGCGACGCGGTCTGATTCATCAGCATGGCGTTGTTTTCACCGGCACGACCCTCGGCGACGCTCGAGTCCATGCCGATGCCCGGCGCATCCAGAACGTCGGGGGCGTTCGTGTATTGAAGTCCGGGCACGTAGATCGGATAGAGCGTCACGCCGTTCGCGTTCGCCGAGCGCATGACCGTCTGCCGCACAGCCTCGACCTGAGGATCGGAGGAGATCGGCCCCGATCCCTGCGGCAGGCCGAGCCTCAGACCAAAGCGGTCCAGCGCCGCGACCATGATCTTCTTCCCCTCGACGCCGGACATGCTCTCCATGACCGAGGTCAACGCCGCTGCCTTCGTGCGCAGTTCGATGAGCTCGAACAGCTCCTCCGACCTGCGCTCGTGCTCTCCGACATTCAGACCCTGTCGGACGGACTTGGATGCCGAGGCCAGACTTGCATCCATCGCAATGTCGGAGGCGAGACCGCGGCGGACCTCATCCCCTCGCCGCAGTGCAACCTCGATGCTCTCCCCTTCGATCGCGGTCAGTGCCGCTGCCAGCTCGTCCGTGTCGCCCGTGAATGTCTGGCGCGTCGTCATGCGCTCCTCGAAAACGACGACCGTTGCGGAGTCGCCGGGGCGGACGGCCTTGCGCACGAAGTCACGCAATGACGAGAAGACTTCGCGGATGCGCTCGGAGGGCTGCGGAGCGATCTCGATGAAGAGGACGATCGTCCGCTTCGCTGTGGGTGCCGCAACCGGTTCCGGCGACGCTGAGCTCCTGTCGACCGCAACCGTCCCGTCGGCGTGTTTCGCCTGAGGAGCGTACCCGGCGAAGTTCGTGATCGTCTGCGGGACGCCATTCTCGCGAATGGCGAAGTCGTCGCGCGTCAATCCGTACACGCGATTGCCCTTGCGGTCGGTGACGACGACGTCGACGTTGATGATCGACACTTCGATCGTTTCTCCGCTTGCGGGCGCCGACTGTTGCGCGAAGAGCGGACAGGTGAGGACCGCGAGAAGGACGAACGCACGAGCACTCATTGACGCACCTCATACTGCACCGGCAGCGGAATGCGCACCATTCCGAACTCTTTCGAGACTTCGTCGCGGACTCCGATGGAGAGGACGCTGGCGCGGCCGTCGACATCCACAGTGACGTCGTACGTAAAGTGCGACTCGCGCGCGGACTCGAGCTCGGTGTTGCGGATCGAGTAGGGCTGCGAGCGTCGCGTGATGTCGCTGATCACGCCGAACTCGCTGCCGGATGCGATGAAAACCGAGAACGCGCCGGTCGCCGTCTCGCTGCCACTGCTGGTCGTCAGTGCACCGATCGGAATGCGCACCGAGACCGGCAACGACCAGAGCTTTCCTTTTCGCGTGATCTGCCCGAGCTTGGCGGTAATGGGAACGACGGAGTACTCGACCGCCTGGAAGAGATTGGAGACCACGCGATCATTCATCTGCGTGTCGTCCGATTTCTCGATCACCGCCTGGCGCGAACGGACTTCGTAGTCGGGGTTCTTCGTCGTCACGCGCACCTTGCGTGCTCCGTCCACGCCGGTGGGAGTGGCGCGATAGGCGAGCGAGTAATACGACTCGAGATCTTCGACGATGTGCGGCAGCAGCTCGACGATGTCGGACGGTCCGGCCGCCATCAATCCGCCCGTCGCTTCTGCGATCTCGAAGAACGACGCGGTCTGATTCATCAGGGACGTGTCATTGATCGCGAAACGAACCAGGTCTACCTCGAAGTCCGACGTCATGCCGGTGCCTGGCGCACTCAGAACACTGGGCCAGTTCCTGATTTCGAGTCCGGGTACATGGATCGGATAGAGCGTGACACCGTTCGCGTTCGCCGAACGCATGACCTTCTGCCGCAGACGCTCGACCAGAGCATCGGGCTTGATCGGCTCCGTGCTCGCCGGCGTACCGAGCCTCAGACCGAAGCGGTCCAGCGCCGCGACCATGATCTTTTTTCCCTCGATGCCGGACATGCTCTCCATGAGCGAGGTCAGGGCCGCGGCCTTCCGGCGCAGTTCCATGAGCTCGTCCATCTCCGCCGCCTTGCGCTCGAACTCGCCGATACTCACAAGCTCTCCGCCGATCGGATGGGATGCCGTGGCCAGACTCGCTTCCAGCGCGTCGTCGGAGGCAACACCGCGGTCGATCGTCTCCCCCCGTCCGAGCGCGACCCCGATGCTCCGTTCCTCGATCGCGGTCAGTGCCGATGCCAGCGCCTCGGTGTCATCCGTGAACGTCTGCTGGGTCGCGAGGCGGGTCGCGAAAAGAACGACCGTCGCGGAGTCGCCTGGCCTGACTGCCTTTCGAATGAACTCGCGCAACGACGCGAAGACTTCGCGGGCGCGCTCGGATGCGTGCGGAACGAGGTCGATGAAGATGACGATCGTTCGCTTCGATGCAGGTGCCGCGACTGCTTCCGGCGCGGCCGCTGAATTCGTGTCGACGGTAACCGCCCCGTCGGCGCGCTTCGTCTGCGGAGCGTACTCGGCGAAGTTCGTGATCGCCTGCGGAGCGCCATTCTCGCGAATCGCGAAGTCGTCGTGCGTCAATCCGTACACGCGGTTGCCCTTGCGATCGGTGACCACGACGTCGACGTTGATGATCGACACTTCGATTGTTTCCGCACTGGAGGGTGACGATTGCTGCGCGAAGAGCGGACAGGTGAGGAGAGCCAGAAGAGCGAACGCACGACCATGCAGCACGATGGAAACCTCCGCGACTCGGGACCGATTTGATGATCGTCCCCTGTGCACGGCCGATACCGTCGAATCCGCCAGATTCTCAACGACTTAGCTCGCCGCGCGTCCGCGAAACGTCACACTGTGTCCCCGATTCGGAACACGAAGGATGTTGCTGGTTGCTGGTTGCTGGTTGCTGGGTTCGTGAAGCCTCAGAGCGAGAGCCATGATCCTGGCGATGCATCACCTTGAACCAGCAACCAGCAACCAGCAACAATGCCCATCCAATGCACGCCATCCTCGCGCTCGATCAGGGCACGACCAGCTCTCGCGCGATCCTCTTCGACGCGCATGGCTCCGTTCTCGCCGTCGCACAGCGCGAGCTCCGGCAGTTCTATCCGCATCCGGGATGGGTCGAGCACGATGCCGAGGAGATCTGGCAATCGCAGATCGGCGTGGCGGCGGAAGTACTGGCGAGTGTTCCCGATGTCGAAGTCATCGCGATCGGAATCACGAATCAACGCGAGACGACGATCGTGTGGGATCGCACGACCGGCAAACCGATCGCGAACGCCATCGTCTGGCAGGATCGCCGCACGGCCGAGGATTGCGATGCGTTGCGTGCCGCTGGACACGAGCCGCTGTTCCGCGAACGCACGGGACTCCTGCTCGATCCCTACTTCTCAGGAACGAAACTGCGCTGGCTTCTGCAGCGCACATCCAACACGAATCTCGCATTCGGAACCGTCGATGCGTGGCTGATCTGGAATCTCACGCACGGACGCTCGCACGTCACCGACGTCACGAATGCATCGCGCACTCTGCTGTTCGACATCCATCGCAACACGTGGGACGACGAACTGCTCGCAATCCTCGACATCCCGCGCGCGCTGCTCCCCGACGTGCGTTGCTCGAGTGAGATCGTCGCGACGACCGCCGAAGGAGTGCCGATTCCCGCC
>DASYLL010000179.1:0-27490 GCA_036009605.1 Thermoanaerobaculia bacterium
GCCGCAAGGAAGGCCACGTCGCCGACGCCGCATCCGACGTCGAGCACGCTCATCCCGTGGCGGAGATCGGCACGGCGGAAGAGGTCTTCCGTCAGCTCGCCGAAGAACGCGGCTTGTTCGATGAGGCGCCGAAGCTCAGACGCCGAGTGCCCGAGAACGTACTCGCTGGCCGTCGTGGAAACCATGATCCGGAAGTATGGTACAGGAGCGCGGACGGCAGGGTGGCGATCCAGCGCACATTTTCGGCGGTCAATTCGAGGCAGGCGCGGCCGAGCCGTCGAGGAACGGACGCATTTTCCCGACGAACTGGTCCGTATTCCGAATGCTCCGCAGCACTGTCTCCACCGCTTCTTCCGGGAACCCCGAGTCGAGCGTGATCGTGTAGCCGGCGAACGCATCCTTGCTGTCGTCCACACCCCAGAAGAGGAAGTTGTGATCGCTGAAGAGGAGCATGGTGCGCATCAATCCCTTCGCGTCCTTCGCCGAGTCGAGATTGATGTACTTGCCCTTGAAGTGCGGATAGACGCGGAACGCCAGCGTGTCGTTCGGCGTCACGCGGATCACGATCTCGAGCGAATCAGAATTCGGGAAATCCTCCATCACGGCGATGAAGTTGTACGGCTCCTTCTCGCTCTGCGTGAACGTGACGTTCACGTCGTCGCGCTTCCCGGCGGCGGTCAGCGTCGCGCGCAGCTTCTCGCGAGTCGCGTCGCGCGAAATCTCCTCAGCGTTTGCATTCGGCGCCGCAGCCATCGCGAACAACAGGAGCGCCGTTCCGATTCGTACACGCATCATCGACTCCCTCAGCCGCGGAATCCCATGGAGCGCAGCAACTCCGCGGCGACCGGTCCGGACTGTTCTTTGATGAAGACCCAGTCGCACGAGAACGTCGACACCACGAGGATGTCGAGCCCTGCACCGCTGAGCGCCGCGGAGATCTTCGCGATGAAGCCGACGCAGTAGAACGGATTCGCGCAATCGATCGCGAGCAGCAGCCATCGATCGTCATTCAACGCGATCACGTCGACGTCCCCGAGATGCTCCTCGGTCGTGACAACCGTGATTTCCATCGCGTCGCGTGTCACCATGAGGTGCTTCTCGGGATTCGCGACCGAACGCGCCGATGCGTACCGGTACGTCCCGACGAAGCGGAAGCTGCTGTCGGCGATCACTTGTTCTGTGGATTCGGGAATGACGACTTCACTCACGCGAACGATTCTACTGGCTTCGGCGCTCCTGTCGCTGACCGCCTCCGCGCTTCCGTCGCTGCGGACGATGATCGCCGGCGCCAAACGACAGGTCGGCGTCACGCGTTCCTACGACTCCGCGTATCGCCGCATTGCCTATCCGAACGGCGACGTGCCACGCGAGACCGGCGTCTGCACCGACGTCGTCATCCGCGCCTATCGCCACGCCGGCGTCGATCTTCAGGTGCTCGTGCATGAGGACATGAAGTCGTCCTTCAGCGCCTATCCGAAAAACTGGGGACTGCGCCGTCCCGACACGAACATCGATCACCGCCGGGTCCCGAATCTCGCCACGTTCTTTCGCCGCAAAGGAACATCGCTGCCCGTGACGCGCAAAGCCGCCGACTATCGCCCGGGCGACGTCGTGACGTGGCGACTCTCGTCCGGCGTGCCGCACATCGGCGTCGTCTCGGACGAGAAGATGTTCCTCACGGATCGTCACCGCGTCGTGCACAACATCGGCTCAGGCGCGCAGATCGAGGACGTGTTGTTCGCGTACACGTTGACGGGACACTACCGGTACGGGAAGTGACCGGGGGTAGTCTCAGAGTCTCAGAGTCTCAGAGTCTCAGAGTCTCAGAGAGCTTCGCCACATGCCGCCTCTCCTCTGAGACTGTGAGACTCTGCGACTCTGAGACTCTGAGACTACCCCCGGTCACACTCCCGAAAGAAACCCCGCCACCGCCCGATTCACATCCACGGCCTTCTCGTAGTTCGCGGCATGCGCCGCTCCCGCAACGCGCACAAGTCGCGCATCCGCAATCGCCCCGGCCATGCGCTCGGAATCCGCAGGCGGCGTGATCGGATCTTCCTCGCCGACCACGACGAGCGTCGGCACGCGAATCTCTTTCAACGTCGGCGTCGAATCCGGTCGCGTCGCCATCGCATGCAGCGCAACAATCACGCCCTCGGGGGACGCGGAGCTCATGATCTCGCGCACGCGATCGCGCATGTCGCGCGGCGCGCGCGGCGTGAGCATCTTCGGCAGCATCGCGTCGACGATCGGCTTCACGCCCGTCTGCTTCACCTTCTCGATCATCTCGTAGCGACCCTTGCGGCCCTCTTCGGTGTCCGCGGTCTCGCGTGTATCGAGCAGAATCAAGCCACGCATCCGCTCCGGCGCGATGCGCGCCATGGCGAAGCAGATGTAGCCACCCATCGACAGTCCCGCGAACACGGCGCGATCGATGCCGCGCTGATCGAGCAAACCGACCATCAATCGCGCGTACGCATCCATCGTCATCTCGCCGCCATCGGGTCGCGACTGGCCGAAGCCGGGGAGGTCCGGCATCACGTGTCGCGCGTTGCGAATCGGGAGCTGGTTCTCGTAGATGCTCGATGCGAACGGAAACCCGTGAATCCACAGAATCGGGACACCTTCGCCAAGATCAGTGACGTTCAGCATGCGCGGAGTTTATCCTTCCACCTTCTTGCATCCGCTCGACCTCGCCATCATCGTCGCCTACATCGCCGCGGTCATCGCCGCCGGAATCTGGTTTGGTCGCCGGCAGCAGACGACGAAGCAGTATTTTCTGGCCAGCCACAACGTACCGTGGTGGGCCATCGCTGCTTCAATCGTCGCGACGGAAACGTCGACCATCACCTTCATCTCCGTGCCCGGAATCGCCTGGGCACTCGGCGGCGACTTTCGCTTTCTGCAGATCGTCTTCGGCTACGTCGTCGCGCGACTGATCATTGCTGCGATCTTCATGCCCTGGTACTTCCGCGGCGAGCTCGTGACGGTCTACGAGCTTCTGCAAACGCGCTTCGCCCCATCCGTGAAAGCGCTCGCCGCGTCGCTGTTCGTCGTGATGCGCACCATCGCGGACGGCGTGCGCCTGCTGCTCACCGCGTACGTCCTCACCGCCGTCCTGAAGAACGTCGACATCTCCACCACGATCGTCGCCCTCGGCGTGATCATGATCGTCTTCACGCTCATTGGTGGCATCGAGGCCATCGTCTGGATCGAGGTCGTGCAGCTCGCGATTTACGTTGGCGGCGCGATCGCCGCGGCAGTCGTGCTGATCCAGAACGTCGGACTCGAGCACGCCATCGCGGTCGGAAGCGCGGCAGGCAAGTTCCGTTTCTTCGATTTCTCGTTCGATCTCACGAAGACGTTCACGTTCTGGTCGGGCCTGATCGGCGGGACGTTCCTCACGCTCTCCACGCACGGCACCGATCAGTACATGGTCCAGCGCTATCTCTGTACGAACAATCCGCGCAGTGCGTCGAAAGCCGTCATCGCCTCGGGCATCGCGGTGCTCGTGCAGTTCGCGCTCTTCCTCTTCATCGGCGTGCTGCTGTTCGCGTACTACGGCAGCGCCGCGCCGGTCACCGCGCCCGATCAGATCTTCCCGCACTTCATCGCCAATCACATGCCGGTCGGACTCTCGGGACTCGTCGTCGCCGCGATCCTCGCCGCGGCGATGTCGTCTTCGCTGAATGCGATTGCCGGAACGATCGTCGCCGATCTCGCCAAGCCGCGCGATGAGCGTCAGGCGATGCGGCTTTCGCGCATTCTCACGGTGCTCGCCGGCATCGCGCAGATTGCGGTCGGCGTGGCGATGCAGCGCACCGATCGTTCCGCACTGAGCATCGCCCTCGCCATCGCCTCACTGATCAACGGCCCGATCCTCGGCGTCTTCTTCCTCGGCACCACGAAACGCGCGACGACGCAGTCCGCGTTGATCGGCATGAGCGCCGGTATCGCGGCTGTTGCGGTCGTCGCGTTCACGACGAAAGTCGCGTGGCCGTGGTACGCGGTGATCGGATCGATGACGACGCTGCTCGTCGGCGCCGCAAGCTTCTCCGGACCATGGACCTCCAGCAGAAAATCGGACAGCTCTTCGTAGTCGACGCTCGCGCGGGGCAGTCGATCGAGCAACTCGCTCATTTCGTGCGCGATCAACACGTTGGCGGCGTGATCTGGTTTCAATCGACGACAGTCGAAACCGCGCGCGTCAATGCCTATCTGCAATCGCTTGCGCGCGTACCGCTGCTCATCAGCGCCGATCTCGAAGCAGGGATGGGGATGCGCTTCACCGACGCCGAATGGTGGCCGCCGGCGATGGCGATTGCCGCGACAGGCGATCCGTCATTCGCGGAAGAGCAGGGACGCGTCACGGCACGCGAAGCGCTTGCGATCGGCGTGAATCACATCCTCGCGCCGGTTGCGGACGTGAATGTCGATCCGCGCAATCCGGTGATCAACACGCGCAGCTTCGGCGAGGATCCGCACGAGGTCGCGCGTTACGTCGCGGCGTTCGTGCGCGGCGTGCAGAGTGAAGGCGCGCTCGCGACCGCGAAACATTTTCCGGGCCACGGCGACACACACATCGACTCGCATCGCGCGCTGCCGGTGCTCGACGTGACACGCGAACGCCTCGATCGCATCGAGCTCGTTCCCTTTCGCGCTGCGATCGAAGCCGGCGTGGCTTCAGTGATGGTTGGCCATCTCGCCGTGCCTGCACTCGATGCGACTCCGATTTCTGTGCGCGCGACATTCGAGAACGTGTACGGCACCGTGCACGAAGAAGTGACGCGCACCGGCACGATGCCCGCGACACTCTCGAAGCCGATCATCGATGTCTTACGCCGCGACCTCGGCTACGACGGACTCGTGATCACCGACGCGATGGACATGGGCGGTCTCGCCGCGCACTTCGATCCCGGCGAAGCCGCGGTGCGCGCGATCGAAGCGGGGAATGATCAGGTGCTCTTCTCGCCGGACACCGATGCCGCGATTGCCGCGGTGCGGGCGGCGGTGCTTTCGGGACGGCTGAGCGAAGCGAGGATTGATGAGTCAGTCGCGCGCGTGCTGCGCGCAAAAAGCACTGTCATCCCGAGCGGAGCGAGGGACCTGGGCGGGCGGGGCGCGATGCTCGTGCCTGCCGCCCCGCCCGCACAGGTCCCTCGCTCCGCTCGGGATGACAGCGGTGCGATGACCATCGCCACCCGCTCCATCACCATCCTCCGCGACACCCACACCCTCCTCCCCCTCCGCACACCCAACCTCGCGGTCGTCGTCGTCAACCCCCACAACGACGCGCTCGATCACGCGCTGCGCGAGCTCTCCTCCACCCACACACCCGAATCCGCGGACGTCCTCGTCCTGCTCTTCGCGCTCCGCCCCAAATCCGGCGCTGGGCCGATCACAGTCCCGGACGACATCCAGCAACTCGCGCAGCGCTTCGCGCACAAGACCATCGCCATCTCGTTCGGCAGTCCTTACATCCTGAGCGACCTCGGCGACGTGAGTACGTTCGTCTGCGCGTGGGGCGTGCAGCCGGTGCAGCAGATCGCGGCGATGCGTGCGATTCGCGAGCCGCGTTAGGATGCGTGCCGTGCGACGGCTACTCGTTCCCTTCGTCCTCTTCCTTCTCGTTGGCGCCGGTTTCCGCGACGACAAGCTCGGCGAGATCGACGTCGCCGTGCGCGACGCGATCGCGGAGAAGCGCCTTCCCGGCGGCGTGCTGCTGATCGATCACAAAGGCGAAGAGATCGTGCGCACGTACGGCAATCGCGCGATCGAGCCTGCGCGCGAGCGCATGACCGCGGACACGATCTTCGATGCCGCGTCGATCACGAAAGTCGTCGCCACCGCGCCATCGATCTGGCTCCTGATCGAACGCGGCAAACTCACGCTCGATCAACCATTGCGCAGTGTCCTTCCCGAGTTCACGGACGACGCGGTCACGCTGCGCCATCTGCTCACGCACACGTCCGGCCTTCGCCCCGGCCTCGATCGCGATGAGTGGAGTGGCTACGACGAAGGCATCCGTCGCGCGCTCGCGGAAACGCCGCAGAACCGCCCCGGCGCCGTCTTCCGCTACTCCGACATCAACTACATCCTCCTCGGCGAAGTGGTCCGTCGCACGTCGGGCGAAACGCTCGATGTGTTCGCGGAGAAAAACATCTTCACGCCGTTGAAGATGAAAGACACGTCGTTCAATCCGAAGAAATCGACGCGCATCGCGCCGACCGAAGACGGGTTGCGCGGCGTCGTACACGATCCGACGTCGCGCCGCATGGGCGGCGTCGCCGGACACGCGGGCATGTTCACGACCGTCGCCGATCTCGCGAAGTTCGCGCGCGCAATCCTCGGCGGCAAGTTCTTTCCGCGCGCGATGACGGAGATCGCGTCGCCACCCGAAGTCGTCGTGAAACGTGCCGCCGGCTTCGACATCGACTCGAACTACAGCCGCGCGCGCGGGGATCTCTTTCCGCAAGGTTCGTTCGGACACACGGGCTGGACGGGAGGGTTCCTCTGGATCGATCCGTCGTCGCGCACGTTCTACGTGTTCCTCTCGAACCGCGTGCATCCCGACGGCAAGGGCAGCGTCGTCGCTCTCCAGCGCCGCCTCGGTACACTCGTCGCGGAATCCCTCGTCGGCGAAACGTTCACGCCGCCCGTGCGCCGCATCGGCTATGTGACCGGCGGTGCCGACGCGCAGAACGGCATCGACGTGCTCCACGCGAGCGGATACGCGGCGCTCAAAGGAATGCGTATCGGTCTGATCACGAATCACACCGGCATCGATCGCTCCGGCAATCCAACTGTCGATCTTTTGCGCAGCGCGCCGGGCGTCACGCTCACCGCGATCTTCACGCCGGAGCACGGTCTGCGCGGCACCGCCGATGAGAAAGTCGGCGACGAGCACTATCAGGGCATCCCGGTTTTCAGCCTCTACGGCGAGCGCCGCAAGCCGATCGCGGAGCAACTCGTGAACGTCGATGCGCTCGTCTTCGACATTCAGGACATCGGCACGCGCTTCTACACCTACATCTCGACGATGGGGCTTGCGATGGAAGCGGCCGCGGAGTCGAAGAAGAAATTCATCGTGCTCGATCGCGTGAATCCGATCGGCGGCGTGGTCGTCGAAGGTCCCGTGCTCGAAGGACCGACGGATTTCATCGCATGGCATCCGGTCCCGATCCGTCACGGAAAAACAGTCGGCGAGGTCGCACAGATGTTTCGCGCGGAGCGTCCGATCGACGTCGAGCTCGAAGTGATTCCGGTGAAGGGCTGGAATCGCGAACACTGGCAGGACGAAGCCGGTCTGCCGTGGATCAACACCTCGCCGAACATGCGCTCGCTCAACGCGGCCGGGCTTTATCCCGGCATCGGATTGCTGGAACGCGCGCTTTCCGTCGGACGCGGAACCGCGACGCCGTTCGAGATTCTCGGTGCGCCGTACATCGATGGCGCGGCGCTGATTCGCGCCGTCGGTCCGTTGCCCGGTTTGCAGTTGACGCCCATTCGCTTCACGCCGACGGCGAGCACGCACAAGGACGAGGAGTGTGGGGGAGTGCGAATCGCGATCACGGATCGTCGCGCGTTGCGCTCAGTGTCCGCGGGAATCGCAATCGCCAGTGCGCTCGCGCGTTTGTATCCGGACAAGTTCCCTGTCGACGACATGAAGCACTTACTGCGGCATTCAGAAACGCTGGAGAAGATTCGGCGCGGGAAGTAGAACCCTCACGGGCGCTTGCGGATGACGCCTTTGGCTTCGAGCTCCGTCTGCAGCGCCGGGGCGAGCGCCACTCCTCGCGCGAGCAATGCACTGGCGCGGTCGCGTTGGCCGAGGTGGGCGTAGGCGAGGGCGAGATTCACGTCGATTTCCGGGCGCTCGCCCATCGCGTTCGCACGCTCGAACAGCTCCGCGGCACGCGCGTAGTCGCCGGCTGCGTAGCTCGCGGTGGCGGCGGCAACGAGCGGTCGCGTGTCGCCGGGATACGTGCGCACCGCATCGGCGCTTTGCGATCCGCGCATGCGGAACAATGCGCGCTCGCCGGCGTAGCGAGGGATCTCCGGAAGCAGCAGAAGCAACGCCAGCGCCGCGAGCGCGACGCGCATCATCGCTGCCTCCAGGCGTGACCGCATGCCGCCAGGAGCACGATCGCGGTCTCGGGACGCTGCAGCGGGAACCAGCTCAGCGCGGAGACCGCACCCGCGACGAGCATCGACACGACGAGTGGATCGCGCGCATTCCGAATCAGCAGCACGCTTGCGACGAGCAGCAGCGCGGCCGCCGGAATGCCGATCTCCGCCGCCGCCTGCAGCCAGTCGTTGTGCGCCTCGGCATACGAGCCCACGAGCGCAGGATTCGCGAGCTCCGGATCGGCGTGACGGGCGTACTCCGCTGCATACGTGTTCGGTCCGAAGCCCAGCAACGGACGCTCGCCGGCCATCATCGCCGCGGCCTTCCACGCGCCGAGACGATAGGACAACAGACGGTCGTCGATCTCTTCGCGCAGCGTTTTCCCGTTCGCCGCAAACAGGAAGAAGAGCACCGCGGTGGAGAGGAGCAGACGACGCGCGCCGATGCGCGCCATGATTCCGCACGCGAGCACGGCGACCGGAGTCTTGCTGCCGATGGCGAGCAATCCGATGACGATCGCGGCGAGCGCGATCCAGGTACGCGGGCGTCGCAGATCGAGACGGTCCGCGAGAATGAGCGCGGCGAAGGCGATGACCAGCCCGAGGAGACCCGTGTTGCCGATGAGGGCACTGACGTTCGTGCGGCCGGGCAAAGGCTGCGTGATGTAGTCGAAGGTCTCGACGCCGAAACCTTGCGCGATGGCGACAATCGCATTCACGCCCGCGCCGACGAGATAGCCGGTCGTCACTGCCTGCCACGCGTTCGGCACGATCGCGCAGAGAACCGGAAGCACCGCCATCAGGAGCATGGTCCGCACTCCGTCGAGCGCGATGTCGCGATGCGGCGAGGCGAGCGCCGATGCGATGGCCAGGCAGAGCGCGGCGGCGACACAGGTGAGGATTGCGCGCTGCCTGCGCGAAAACGGCTCGCGCTCGGCGCGTTCACGCGTGAATGCGACAGCGAGCGCGGTCACTGCGATCGTCAGGAGAAAACCCAGTCGCTTCGGGGCGTCGAACGGCGCGTCCGCCCGTAGGTCAATGACCACGAGTGTCAACGCCGACCCGATTCCGAGGGTGGCACGGGTTAAGTATGGAAACGACAAAGGCCGATCTTCATTATCATCCCACTCCTCTTCTCCCGCACCAGCGTCGTGCGCAATCAGCAGCCAGCTTTCCCTGTAACTCGATGAACGGAGGACTCTTGCGCCGCGTCGCACTCACCACCTCATTGCTCCTGCTGTTCAGCCTTTCCGCATTTGCCGCTACAGGCGGGATCGACGTCGCTCCCGCGGCCACGTTGCTCGTGCCGTACTGGGAAGTCGATACGAACAACGCCGCCGGTGTCGACACGCTCGTCACCGTGCAGAACGCCAGCGCCACCGCCATGATCGGGCGCGTGACGCTGTGGACCGATTACGGCGTCCCGACCGACGCATTCGACGTCTATCTGACGGGATACGACCAGGAAACGGTCAGCTTGCGGCATGTCCTGAACCGGCTCATTCCGGTGACCGCAACGGACGGGCAGGACGTGAACGATACGATCAGCCCGCAGGGACGGATTTCGCAGGACATCAATTTTCAGAGCTGCAGTGGATTGCTGCCTGGCTACGAGCGCTTTCTCAGCTCGGACCTGATTCAGGCGCATCTTGGACAGCCGGCGCCGGACCTCTTCGGCGCTGGAAATTGCGGTGGCCGGAACTTCGGAGACGGCATCGCTCGCGGCTACCTCACCGTCGACACCGTGAACCAGTGCAATTGCGCCATGACTGCGCTGAACCCCGGCTATTTCGTGAACGGGGGCAGCGGAGTCGCCACGAACCAGAACATCATGCTCGGCGAGGTCACGTTCGTCGATGCTCCCAATGGGCGCCGCTTCACGGAGCCGGCAGTACACATCGAGGCCGACCCCGGCAAATTCGGTACGCCTGGCGAATACACCTTCTATGCGCGATTCGTCGGCAACTCCGCCGCCGACAATCGCGAGGCGCTGCCGACCGCGTGGGTCGGAAAGTTCGCGGCCAACCGCACCGACGTCGAGTACTGGCGCGATCCGGGTGTCCCGGTCTCCGCATTTCCGTGCGGCGGCACGCCATTCACGCTCGACGAGCAACAGGTGCGGGCCCTCGATGAGAACGGCGGAAATGTGTCCGCGATCTTCGGGAATCCGTTCCCGCGCGCCGCGGGCGTCGCACGCGGCGGCACCGACCTCGGGCTGGCCAGCGGATTCGGATCGCTGTACCTCAATCTGAATCTGCCTGCACCGAGCGGCCCGCAGGGGAACATCCGCCAGTCGTGGGTGACCTTCCGCCAGATCCCGCGCGACCAATCCGCGAACAGTCCGCTGGGCTACGCCAGCCACGGCATCCAGCTCGGCAATGCCAATACGGGCGACGACCCACAGGTTCCGTGAGAGAGGACAGAACGTTGAATCGCATGAAACTCACCGCTGTCCTCTTTGCTCTGCTGACGCTGACCGCTCCTCTGCACGCGGTCATCAACGGCGTCGACCCGGTTCCTGCGGCGACCCTGCTGCAGCCGTACTTCGAAGTCAGCTACATCCCGTCGAACGCCGATCGCACCGTTCTGACGATCGGCAACAAGGCCGATGCGGAAACGCTCGCGCACGTGACGTTCTGGACCGATCGCGGCGTGCCGGCGTTCTCCTTCGACATGCGCCTCGACGCGCGCGGCTCGAAGGAAATCGATCTGCTCGCGCTGTTCCGCGAGGGCACGCTGCCGCAGTCGACCGCGGGTGGTTTCGGCTCGTGCGCCGCGACGCTTCCTCCGGCGAATCTCAATCCGACTCAGCTCACGCAGTTGCGCCGCGCCTTTACCGGCCAGTCGTCCACCTATCTCGGCGGCAACTGCGGTGGCGTGAACTACTCGCAGAGCGTCGCGCGCGGCTACATCACGATCGACGTCACGTCGGCGTGTACCACTCTCTTCCCGAGCGACAGCGGATACTTCGTCAGCGGCGGGAACGGCATCGCGAAGAACGACAACGTCCTGTGGGGTGAGGTGTACAGCTCCAACGGTCAGTTGCTGACCGCGCACGGCACGCCGATGGTGCACCTCGAGGCGGCAATCACTCCGATCACCGATGGCGTGCCCGGGCCGGATGGTTACTGCGCGACCCTTCCGTGTCCGCCGAACCCGATCGTTCCTCTCGAGGATTACACGTTCTACTCGCGGATGATCGGCAGCGGGGCAGACAACCGCGAGGGTCTGCCGCAGCAATGGATGGGGCGTTACGACGTCGACGATCAGCAGACGTTCGCGCGCATCTGGCGCGATCCGGGTCACGTGGAGTCGTTTCCGTGCAACGCGCCGCCGGATGCGATCCCCATGGCGGAGATCATCGATTTCGACGACCGCGAGAATCCGTCCGCCAACGCCAACGCGAATGCGCCGTATGCGACCCAGCAGGTCCAGCTCAGTGCCGGAACGTTCCTGTCACCCGTCAATACGCGCGGCGTCGTGCTCTACAACCTCACGCTTCCCGGGGCAGCTGGGCCGGCAACGCGCAACCAGAGTTACGTCAGCCATCTGTACGCCTCCGGCAGTCGTAAATCCGAGGCGATGGCGTGGCCGATGAGCTCACCGGCCCAGAACATCTTCACCCCCGTTTACGGCATCCAGCCCATTGGACCGCCTGCGTGCAGCGACGGCATCGACAACGACGGCGACGGCTTCATCGACTATCCCAACGACGTGGGTTGTGGCAGAGCGGACTCCAACATGGAGAATCCGATGTGCAACGACGGGGACGACAACGACGGTGACGGACAGATCGACCTCGCCGACTCCGATTGTTACGCCCCGACCGATCACGTCGAGTCCCCCATCCCCGGTCTGCAGTGCACGGACGGTATCGACAACGACGGCGACGGCAAAATCGACTGGGTGGAAGACGGTGGCTGCACCGGCCCGCAGCCGTGGTTCGACGGCACCGAGAACTCCGATACCTGTTCCGACGGCGTCGACAACGACGGCGACGGCAAGATCGACTATCCGAACGATCCGGGCTGTGCCTCGGCGCTCTCCACGATCGAAAACCCGCGCTGCAACGACGGCATCAACAACGACACCGACACGTTCATCGACTTCCCCGCCGACCCGGGCTGCGCTTCGGCCTCCAGCGATAACGAGGCGCCGGCGTGCAACGACGGCCTGGCCAACGACAGCGATGGGTTGACCGACTTTCCTGCCGATCCGGGTTGCCAGTTCGCCTACAGCACGAACGAAGCACCGCGCTGCAATGACGGTGTCAACAACGACGGTGACGGATTGATCGACATGGCCGATCCGGGCTGCCTGGCGCCGTGGGACACGGACGAGTTCGAGACCCAGTGCAGCGACGGCATCGACAATAACGGTGACGGCCGCTTCGACTATCCGAACGACGTCAACTGCTTCACACCGGACGATAACCTGGAGCTCGCCGCCTGCAGCGACGGCGAGGACAACGACTGCGACGGTGTGACTGATGGCGGAGATGCCGGCTGTTCGAGCCCGTTCGATGCGACCGAAGGCCCGGGCCTGCTGCCGCAGTGCGCGGATGGTCTCGACAACGATATGGATGGTCGCGTCGACTATCCGAACGATCCGGGCTGCACGAGCCGGGCGGACGACATCGAGTTCGACGCGGGCGAGCCGGCCATCGCCGGATCCACCGATATCCCGTCGCTCTCCACCTGGGGCATGATCGTGATGACCATGCTCATGGCCATGGTCGCGGCGGTAGCATTGCGCGGCGGCATCTCCAGCACCTGATGACTTTTTCCAGTGTTCGCATTTCCGAGGGGTGGCTTCGCGGCCACCCCTCGCTTTTTCTGCTCGCGTTTCTCGCGATCGCATGCTCGCAGACGCCGGCTCCTGCGCCGCGGGCGGTGCCGGTGGCAACGTGCGAAGTGCCGGCGCTTCGCACCAGTACACGATTCACGTTCAGGAGCGTCGAAAGCGGCCTGCCGAAATCGGGTCAGTGGCGCGATGGCTTCGACCTCGCGGACATGAACGGCGACGGCGACGTCGATCTCGTGCACGGTCCTTCGCGCAAAGGCACCTCGCGGCCGGTGATCTTTCTCGGCAACGGCTTCGGGCAGTTCGTGCGTTGGAACACGGCGCGTTTTCCCGACCTGCCCTACGACTACGGCGATGCGAAGGCCGCGGACTTCAATCGCGATGGTCTGATGGACCTCGCGCTGTCCTCGCATCTCCGCGGACTCACGGTGCTGCTGCACGAAGGCGAAGGCCAGTATTCGGCCGCGGCGAATGGGCTCGACCTGCGCCTGCCGTCGGGTGACGATCCGCCGTTTGCATCGCGCGCAATCGTCCTGACGGACTGGAACGGCGACGGCCTGCGCGACCTGCTCGCGCTCAACGAAGGTCCGGTGCGGCGCGCGCCCACGCGTCCGGATGAAACGCTGGCGTTGTTCCTCAATCGCAACGGCCTCTGGCAGCGCGTCCCGTCGCCCGGCCCTGTGGGTGTGTTCGGTACAGCGATCGCGGCCGGAGATGTCGATGGTGACGGTGACCGCGATGCATTGATCGGCACCAGCGTCAGCGGCGTGCGCGCGCTGCTCCAGATCGGCGATGGCCGGTCATGGACGTCGCACGAACTGCAATCGCTGCCAGCGAACGCGCAGGTGACGGCGGTGGCGATGAGCGATCTCGATGGCGACCGTCGTGACGAGATCTTCGATGCGACGCTCGGCGCCTTCGAGCAGTCGGCGTGCGTGACGCTCGATCTCGTGCGCTATCGCGACGGTCGCGACGAAGCGCAACGCCTCTTCGCCGAGAGAGCGCGCAATCCGATCATGAGCATTCTCACGGCCGATCTCGACGGCGATCGGCGCAACGACGTCGTCGCGTTGCGCAGGAGTGGCGCGATGCTCGTATTCGCAGGTACTGCCGACGGTCTCGCGCGCGATGCCGACGTGCCGGCGCCGCACGCGATGGAAGGATGCGACGCATTCGAGGCACACGCCGCGGATCTCGATCGCGACGGCACGCAGGAGGTGATCGTCAACTTCGCCGGCGATCTCACGACGGGGGGAAGCACTCCGTGCCCCAGCGGGGGAGGGTTTGTGGTCTGGCGCCTGGAGTAGCTAGGCGAGCGCTTCTTCCACCGCATCCGCGACATCGAACGGCGACGTTCCGACCGCGGCCACGTCTTTTTCGAACTGCACCTCTTCGACCGGTGGCACCGGCGTGCCGAGGCGCGTGCGCAGAATCGCGGCCGCACCGAGGAGACGCGGATCACGACGCAGGCCGCCGAGGGCTTCGAGGACACTGCAACTGCGCCAGCGATCTCCGAGCTCCCAGTGCAATCGCAAACTGTCCTGCAGAATCGTCTCGGCGCGCCACGCTTCACCGCGCGAGCGCAGCACCAGGCCGAGGAGATTGAGCGACCAGGCGATGCCTTCCTTGTAGCCGCCGGCGCGCGACCACGAGAGACATTCATCGAGCCGCTCTTCCGCGCGCTCGTGATGGCCTGAGTAGAACGCCGCCGCTGCGAGATTCAGCAGCGACCACGCGACGCCTTCCGTATCGCGACGATCGCGGAACAGTTGCAATGTGCCTTCGCAGAGCTCGGTCGTCCGTTCGTGATCGCCCTTCAGCCACGACGCGAATCCGACGTAGTTCAGTGATCGTCCGACGTTGCCGCGATCTTCGAGCTCCTGCCAGATCGTGCGTGAGAGCAGGTGCAGATCGATTGCATGCTCGTACTCGCCGCGCTCGCGCGCGATCGATCCGCGGAACTGCAGCGAGCGCGCGAGACTCATCGGATCGCCGTGTGTTCGCGCGAGATCGATGCTCGATTCGAGCAGCTTGATGGCGTGCTCGTAGTCGCACATGAAGAACGCCATCGCGCCCGCGCCGGTCTGCGCTTTTGCGCGAGTGGGGACGTTCTCACCGCCCGGCACGCCGAGGATCGTGTCCAGCGCCAACCGCCCCTCGGCATAGTGGCCGCTCACGTACCACGACCACCACAGTGAGGCGCCGAGTCTCAGCGCGGTTTCGGCGTCGCTCGATTGCGCCGCCCATTCGATCGCGGTGCGGAAGTTGTCTTCATCGACTTCGAGGCGCTCCGAATCGAGCTCGTTTTCTTCCGCGATCGACGCCATCAACATCGCGTGTGCGCGCCGCACTTCGAGATCGCGCGCCTGCTCACCGAGACATTCGAGTCCGTATTCGCGAATCGTTTCCAGCATCCCGAAGCGCGGTTCTTCCTCGCGCGACGCGGGATCGCGACGGACGAATGCTTTGTCGATGAGTGACGAGATGCCGTCGAGCACGAGATCGGAGTCTGTCTCGACGAGTCGCTCTGCATGCTCGAGCGAGAAGCCTCCGCGAAACACCGACAGCGTCGCGAACAGATTCTGATCGTTCGCTTCGAGCAGGTTGTAGCCCCACGAGATCGCGGCGCGCATCGTCTGCTGTCGTTCGGGAAGATCGCGCGAGCCGCCGCTCAGCAGCTTCAGTCGATTCTCGACGCGCGAGAGCATCGCTTTCGGCGGCAGCACTTTCACGCGTGCCGCGGCGAGCTCGATGGCGAGCGGCAATCCGTCGAGATGCACGCAGATCTCCGCGATCGCGCGTGCATTGTCCGAGGTCAACACAAAGTCGCTCTTCACCGCGGTTGCGCGTTCGACAAACAACGCAACCGACGCGTAGCCGGCGAGCGCCTCGGCGTTGAGCGGAAGATCGAGCGGCGGCAAGGTGAGCGGCGGCACCGCGTATTCGCGCTCGCCGCCGATCCGCAACGGCGAGCGGCTCGTCACGAGCGCTTTCACGTTCGGTGCGGCGGAGAGAATCTCGCCGATGAGCGGCGCGGCGTCGAGAACCTGCTCGAAATTGTCGAGGATGAGCAGCAGCGACTTGTTGCTGATCGCGTTCTTCACTCCATCGAGCAGCGGTGCGCCGCCTTCGTGAACGTCGAACACGGCCGCGAGCTCGGACGCGACGAGACGCGGATTGCGAATCGCGGCCAGCGAGACCCACCAGACGCCGTCATCCATTTCGCGCAACAACTCCGCGCCGATGGCGAGACTGAGACGCGTCTTTCCCGTGCCGCCCGGACCGGTGAGTGTGACCATGCGCACGTCGTCCTTGCGGAGGAGCGAGAGCACGTCATCGCGCTCCGCGTCGCGGCCGACGAGCGGCGTGAGCTTGTGCGGCAGATTCGTCGGATTCGGCGCTTCGATCAGCACGTTTTCCGTCGTGGCCATGCGCGGCAGGGTGGGGGCTTCGTCGAGATGGCCCTTCAGCCCCTGGAGATCTTCGAGCAGATCGCGCGCGCTCTGATAGCGACGCGCGCGATCCTTGTCCATCGCGCGATCGACGATCGCCGCGAGACGCGGCGGAGCGAGCCCGCCCTGCGTGCGCGTCAACGGCAGGGGATCGTTGCGCAGGATGTTCGCGGCGATGTCGGAGGAGCTGTCGCCATCGAACGGCAACCGTCCGCTGATCAGCTCGTAGAGCATCACGCCGGTGCTCCAGATGTCGCTGCGCGTGTCGAGTGTGCGTCCGCGCAGCTGTTCCGGCGACATGTAGAACACGGTGCCGCGCACGACGAACGGATCGGTCTTCTTCACATCGGGAACTGGAATCGCCGCAGTGCGCGCCAGCCCGAAGTCGAGCAGCTTCACGTAGCCATCGCGGCGCAACATGATGTTGTCCGGCTTCACATCCCGATGCACCAGTCCGGCCGCCTCGGCCGCTGCAAGCGCCGACGCAATCTGCGTGGCGATGTCCAGCGTCTCCGCGAGCGGCGGCTCGCCGCGCGACATCCGCTGTCGCAGCGTGATGCCATCGACGTACTCCGTGGCGATGAAATGTTCCTCGCCAATCTGCCCGACGTCATAGACCGTGAGGATGTTCGGATGATTCAGCGCTGACGCCGCCTGCGCCTCATACTCGAGCCGCTTGCGCAGATCTTCATCCGTGCGGACGGCTGCGGACAACACCTTCAACGCGACCGGACGCTGCAACTGCCCGTCATGCGCGAGATACACCTCACCCATCCCGCCCGCTCCGATGAGCGAGCGAATCTCGTAGCGTCCGAGACGGGAGCCGGGTTGGAGCACCGCGCGCGATTCTAGCGTTTCGCGGGTGGGGACGCCCGCGGGGAGTCGCAGAGACGGAGAGTCGTAGAGGCTTAGAGTCGTAGAGGCGTAGAGGGTATGCCGCTCGCGCTGCGTGTACCGACCAACCCTCTAAGACTCTACGACTCTAAGACTCTACGACTCTCCGTCTCTAAGACTCTCCGTCTCTAAGACTCTCACCCGCGCGGCTCCGCCCCGCCGGTCACGTTCCCGCAACAACTGACCGGCCCGCTCTTCCCACTGACTGGAAATTCTGATTGACTGACCGCACGTTCAGTCGGCTGAACGGAAGAGCTCACATGGCCAGCAGCAAATCGAAAGAGGAAGTCGTACAGGAGTATCGGATCGCGTCGATCCAGGACGCCACCATGCGCGTGATCGCACGCAAGGGGATGGCGGCTGCGACGATGCAGGAGATCGCGGAAGAGGCGGGAGTCGCCAAGGGCACCATCTATCTCTACTTCCGCGATCGCGACGAGCTCGTCGAGAAGACGTTCGAGACCGCGATGGAGAAGCTCTTCGTGCAGATCGACGAAGCGCTCGATCGCGATGTCTCGTTCGACGAGAAGCTGCGCGCCGTCATGACCGCGCAGCTCGCGTTTTTCTCCCACAACCGCGAGTTCTTCCGCCTCTACCTCTCGCTGCGCATGCCGGAAGGGACGCCCGCGCAGCAGCGACGCCAGCAGCGCACCTGTCATCCGCGTTACCGGCAGCGCGTCGACAAGCTGGCGAACGTTCTCAAGCAGGCCATCGAGCGCGGCGAGCTGCGCGACATCGACGCCGATCGCCTGGCGCTATTCATCATCGAAGGAAGCACGGCCGTGATCCTGGAGCGGCTGACCGAGAAAGCATCGCCGGCGGAAGACGCCGACGTCGAGTTCCTGGTCGGACTGATCCTCGACGGCATTCGGAAACGGAGCTGATTTGAAACGACTCACCGCAGCACTCTGGATCGCGCTCTGCGCCGTTACGGCGTCCGCGCAAACAACTCTGACCTTCGACGCCGCTCTGCAGCGCGCGCTCGAAGTGAACAACACCATCGAGCGGTCGCAGCAGGACATCGCGTTCGCGCAGTCGAACAAGGACTACCTGCTCTCCGCGGTTATGCCGAAGATCACGCTCACCGGCGATCTCACGCGCAACAGCATCGAGCAGTCGTTCGGCGGCGATGGCGAGGACTCGGTGACGATCCTCCCGCGCAATGACTGGGCGTACCGCGTCACGCTGTCGCAGCCGATCTACGCCGGACGCCGCGAATTGCGCGCGTATTCGCAAGCGAAGATCGGCATCGAGAACGCTCGCGAAGGCGTGCGTGCGACGGAGGACAACATCCTCCTGCGCGTCGCGTCGAGCTACCTCGCCGTCGTCAACGCCGAGCGCCGCGTCGAGCTCGAACAGCGCAACATCGCGCTCGCCGAGAAGCGACTCGTGCAGGCGCAGGCGTTCTTCGAAGCAGGTGAAGTGACGAAAGTCGATGTGTTCCGCGCCGAGACCGCGAAAAAGGCCGCGCAGCGCATGGCCGCAACCGCCCTGCAGCAGCGCGAGCACGCGGTCGCGCAATTGCGCTCCGACCTCGATCTCGACGGTCCCGTCGCCGTATCGACGCCCGATCAGGCGCTTCCGGTTCTGCCTGCGGAGGAGGCGCTGATCGCGCGGGCGACGAGCTCGCGGCCCGATATCGACATCGCGGAAAACAACGTCCGCGTCGCGCAGCTCGAAGTGCAAAAGCAGCGCGGGTACTGGCTGCCGACCGTCACATTCGACGGCGGATACATCCAGCAGAAGACGCCGTTCCCCGCCGACAAGTATTCGTACGGCGCGTTCCGCTTCAACGTCCCGCTCTTCCAGGCCGGTGAAGTTCACGCGCGCATCGCCGGTGCGAAGAGTCGCGAGAAGCAGGCCGAGCTCGATCTCGAGACCGCGAAGCTCGAAGCGCGTGAAGACGTTCGCCGCGCATTCGCCGATCTCCGTTCCGCCGAGACCGGGCTGCAGCTCGCGCAGGAACAGGTCGTGTTCGCGCAGGCCGAATATGACCAGGCCTTCGATCTCTATTCCGCGCAGGAAGCGACGTCGCTCGACCTGTCTGTGTCCGAAACCTCACTCGCCGACGCGAATCGCGCGGTGGCCGAAGAAATTCTGAATCGCGACCTCGCGAAACTCCGTGTCCTGTACGCGGCCGGTGCGATGAAGGAAGCGTTGAACAACGGAGTCAAGAATCCATGAAACGTGTACTCACTCTGACCCTGACCCTCGCCCTGCTCGCCCTCGGCATCACCGCCTGCTCGAGCGACGAGTCGAAGGCCGCTACCGAAACCACGGCGACGACAGCCACTTCGACCGCCGACGCTCCGGCGTTGCCGACCGATGTTGCCGACGTTGCGGCGATCAACACGGCCGCGGTCGAAACCGTCGCGACGACGACCGTCAACGCGAACACGTTCGAAGCAACGGGCGAGTTCATCTCGCCGGTTCGTTCCGAGCTTTCGCCGAAACTGCCGGGCCGCGTCTCGAAGATGTTCGTCGATGAAGGCACGCGCGTTCAGCGCGGACAGCCGGTGCTCGTCCTCGAAAGCGATTACGCGCGCATCAATCTGCAGGCCGCCGAAGCCGAGCTCGCACGCGCGAAAGCCGTGCGCGATGAAGCGGAACGCGATCTCGCGCGGAAGCAGGAGCTGCTCGGGAAGAGCTCGATTCCGAAGGCCACGTTCGATCGCTCGAAAGCAGCGTTCGAACAGGCCACGGCCGCACACGCAGGCGCGAACGCGCAGGTTGCGCTGCTGCGTCAGCAGGTCGCGGATTCGACGATGCGCTCGCCGGTCGACGGCATCATCGCCGAGAAGCGCACCGAAGTCGGCGCCCGCCTCGGCGACGCCGGCGTTGCGTTCGTCATCGTGCAGCTCTCGCCGCTCAAACTGCGCTTCCCCGTCCCCGAGCGACTGCTCGGAAAAATCGCGGTCGGCGATCGCGTGACCGCGCGCGTCGAGCCGTACGCCGGAGAGACGTTCGAAGGATCGATCAAGACCATCGGCGGCGTCATCGATCCGAAGACCCGGACGATGTTCGCCGAGGCCGAGTTCGCGAATCGCGACGGACGCCTGCGTCCGGGATTGTTCGCGCGCGTCGAAACGAAACTGGACTGATGAATCTGTTGCTGGTTACTGGTTGCTGGTTCCGGGTGCTTCAGCGCGAGAGACCACGCTCTCGCGAAAACTCACCTCGAACCAGCAACCAGTAACCAGCAACGTGTCGGAGAGCACATGCAAAAACTCGCAGAAATCTGCGTTCGCCGTCCCGTCTTTGCGACGGTGATCATCCTCGCGCTGGTCGTCTTCGGCGCGTTCTCGTACATGAAGCTGGGCGTCGACCGCTTCCCGAACATCGAGTTTCCGTTTGTCACGGTCACGACCATTCTGCCAGGCGCCGCGCCGGAAGAAGTCGAGACCGAAGTCACGGACAAGATCGAGGAAGCGGTCAACACGATCTCCGGCATCGAAGAGCTCTATTCGTTCTCCTCGGAGAACATCTCGGTGCTGCAGATCAGCTTCGATCTCGCGAAAGACGGCGATGTCGCCGCACAGGAAGTCCGCGACAAAGTCAGCGCCATCCTCGGCGATCTGCCGACCGATGCCGAATCGCCGATCGTGCTGAAGCTCGATCCCGGCGCGATTCCGGTCATCACCATCGCCGTCTCCGGACCGGGCGGCCAGCGCGACGTTTCCGAGTATGCGGACAAGACCCTGCGCCGTCGTCTCGAAACCGTTTCGGGCGTCGGACAGGTGCTCGTCATCGGCGCGCGTCCGCGCCAGATCAACGTCATCGTCGACAATGCGAAGCTCGCTGCGCAGGGGCTGACCGCGGCGCATGTCGTCGCGGCGCTGCAGTCGCAGAACATTCAGATTCCGGGCGGAAAGGTCGAGCAGGGACTGCGCGATCTCACGCTGCGCACGTACGGCCGCGTGGCCACCGTCGAAGAGTTCGGCGCGATCCCGGTGGCGACGCGCAACGGCACGCCGATTCGCGTGCGCGACGTTGCGCGCGTCGATGACAGCATGTCGGAGGTTGAGTCGGCCGCGACGGTCGGCGGCAAGAGTGCTGTCGTGCTGATGGTGCGCAAACAGTCCGGCACGAACGCGATCGAGATCGCGGATCTCATCAAAGAGCGCGTCGAGGAGCTGCGTCCGCAGTTGCCGGCGGGCTACAAGCTCGACATCACGCGCGACCAGTCGACGTTCGTCATCGCGGCCGTCGACGCCGTCAAAGAGCACCTGATCCTCGGATCGATTTTTGCGGCGCTCATCGTCTGGCTGTTCCTCTCGTCGCCGCGCTTCTGGCACGTGCTGCTGATGGTCGGCGGCACGATGACGCTCTACTTCTTCATCTGGGGTCTCGAAGATCTGCACCGCACGTTGCCGAAGCTCGGGTTCTCGCTGTCGATCCTGCTCCTCGGGCTACTGCTCGTCGCGGCATTCCAGGCGATACGTGGGTGGCGAAAGCGCCATGCAGTCGCTGGAAGCGATGCGGAGGAGAGCTCGCCGCTCGTGAAGCGGCTCGCGATCGCGGTGGTCGTGCTCGCGTTCCTCGTGCCGACGATCGCGCCGGTGCCGGGTGAGATGGCGCTCGACCTGCTGAACGTGGCCGGTCTCGCGATCGGCATCGCCATGTTCTGGTTCTTCTCGAAGACCTCGCGTCCGACGCTCATCGCGGCGGTGGCAATCCCGGCTTCGCTGATCTCGACGTTCGCGGCCATGGCGTACATGGGCTTCACACTCAACATCATCACGCTGCTGGCGTTGACGCTCGCGGTCGGTATCGTCATCGACGACGCCGTCGTCGTGCTCGAGAACATCTTCCGTCACATGGAAGAGAAGGGCCTCTCGCCGATGCGCGCGGCCGTCGAGGGCACGAAAGAAGTCGGACTTGCCGTCATGGCGACGTCGATGTCGCTCATCGTCGTCTTCCTGCCGGTCGCGTTCATGGGCGGCATCGTCGGACGGTTCATGTACTCGTTCGGCGTGACCATGGCGTTTGCCATCGCGGTGTCGCTGCTGGTCTCGTTCACACTCACGCCGATGATGGCGTCGCGCTATCTGCGGCGCGAGGATCTGCATCACGAGAACACGCGCGAGACCGGCCTGTACGCGAAGATCGAAGGCGCGTACATGGTCATGCTCGACTGGTCGATGGCGCATCGCTGGGTCATCATCGCGTTGATGTTCGTGGTGTTCGCGTCAATGCTGATCCCGAAGATCGGCCTCTTCGCGATCGTCGACAAGACGTTCCTGCCGTTCGATGACGAAGGGCAGTTCATGATCACGATGCGCGCGCCCGAAGGGTCGAGTATCGCGACGACGCAGAAGATCAGCGAGTCGATCGCGACGCGCGTGCGTGCAATGCCCGATGTCGCCACGACCGTCATTACGATCGGCGACGATCCGCAGCAGACGCTCAACCTCGCCTCGATCTACGTCAAGCTCAAAGGCTTCGGTGATCGCGATCAGGATCAGTACGAAGTCATGGATCAGATCCGCCGTGAGATTCTGCCGCAGTACCAGCGGCTGAATCTGCGCACGCAGGTCGCACCGGTCAATGAGTTTGGCGGCGGCGCGGATGCAGAAGTCATGTTCTGGATCGGCGGTCCCGATCTGGCGCAGCTCGACAAGTACTCGCGGGAGCTGACCGCGGTCATCAAAGACCCGAAGCTCGGCACGACCGACGTCGATACGAACTTCGTCATCGGCAAGCCGGAGCTCGGCGTCCGTATCGACCGCGACAAATCCACCGACCTCGGCGTCCGCGTGCAGGATCTCGCCGCGACGCTGAACGTGCTCGTCGGCGGACAGCAGGCCACGAGCTACTACGAAGGCGGCGAAGAGTACGAAGTGCACGTGCGCGCCGATGAAGAGTCGCGCAACAACGTCAGTGCGATCTCGCAGATCGAAGTGCCGTCCGATCGCGGACAGAACGTGCGTCTCAATGACCTCGTGACGCTGCAGGAAGGCACCGGCCCGTCGATCATCAACCGCCTCAACCGCCGCCGCATGGTCATGGTTCTCGCGAACATGCAGCCCGGCTATTCATCGCAGGCCGTCATGGACCTGCTCTCGGCGAAAGCCGCGGAGATGAAAATGCCGGCGTCGTTCTCGTATGGATTCACCGGCCGCGCGCGCGAACAGCAGAAGGCAGGCATCAACTTCATGCTCGCGTTCGTGCTGTCAATCATCTTCATGTATCTGATTCTCGCGGCGCAGTTCGAGAGCTGGGTCCATCCGATCACGATTCTGCTGTCGCTGCCGATGACCGTGCCGTTCGCACTGTTGTCGCTCGTGCTCCTGAATCAATCAGTGAATATCTTCTCGGCCCTCGGCATCGTCGTGCTCTTCGGCATCGTGAAGAAGAACTCGATTCTGCAGGTCGATCACACGAACCAGCTGCGCGAGCGGGGCCTCCCGCGCGCCGAAGCGATTCGCGAAGCGAACCGCGATCGTTTCCGACCGATTCTCATGACGACGCTCGCATTCGTCGCCGGCATGGTGCCGCTCGTTGCGAGCGGTGGCGTCGGCGCCGCGACGAACCGCGCCATCGGTGCGACGATCATCGGCGGACAGACGCTCGTGCTGCTGCTGACGCTCCTCGCGACGCCGGTGTTGTACTCGCTGTTCGATGACGTGCAGGAGTGGTTCCGCCGCCGTCGGCCCGTCCAGGAAGAAGAGGCGGGCTCGCTGGAAGAAGTACCGGCCGTGTAATGAAAAAACGGGCGAGCCGCAAGGCTCGCCCGTCCTTTGTCATCCCGAGCGCAGCGAGGGACCTGTGCGGGTGGGGCGCGAAGCTCATGCCTGTCGCACCGCCCACCCAGGTCCCTCGCTACGCTCGGGATGAACAAACTCGCTGCTGCGATACATTGCCCGCAACCGTGAACATCGCCAGCGTCATCGAAGAACTGCAGAAGGCGGATCGGATCCTGACTGATGTCGACAACGTCGGTCTCTGGATGAAGCAGGACATGCTGCGCGAAATCGTCAAACGACTCGAGCGTCAGTAGTACAGGAAAATCCAGGTCCGGAAATACGCCGGTCCCGAGTAACGCCGCTGCATCGTCGCGCCGGGAACGCCGATGTAGTTTCCCTGCGCCGCGCCTGCCGCGATCTCCTTGCCGCCGCCGCCTTCGAACGAGCCCCACATTCCGACCTCGGCCGAAATGGCGTTTTCCTGCAAGCTCTTCCACTTCTCCGTGAAGGTGTTCTGCTCTTTGCGATTGACGATGGCCAGTCCCGCGGCCACGAGTTTCTCATTGAGGAACACCGCGTCGTTGCCGCGATAGACGAACGCGGGGATGTATCCATCCGCGTCCGTTTTCGGCGAGCCGTCGGGAAATTCGAGATAGACCCAGCCGTCGTTCAGATACTTTTTGAGAAAGGCGACCGACTCGACGTTCAGCTGATGGAGGATCGGGCGGGTCTCATCCGCCGGCGGCACGACGACGCCATGCATTCTCACTTTCACCGCCGCACCGCGCAGCGTGACATTGAGCGTGTTCCCGTCGACGACCGAGGAGAGTTTCGCCATGGCGCTGCCGGCACGGACCTCGGCCGTGGAGAAGAGAACTGCGAGAACTGCCAGAGCCGTGGATCGCATAAGGGGTCGCATGGGATACCTTTCGTGATGGATCATCCGCCCACCCGCGACTGCAACGCGAGCCAGGCTGCGCCAAAACAGAGAATCATTAATGTGGAGGTCGCGGTCAGCATACGCTCGATCACCCGCAGCGGCGGCTCCGCGAGCGTGCGGATCCCTTCGACCATCCAGCGCTAAACAGAGTCGGGTCATGAGGGGGATGTCCGCATTCTCGCAGAATTTCGCGTGCTGTTCACCAATCGCCGGAGGCGGCGTATCCCCGGGCATGGAGGGAGTACCCATGCCGCAACGCCTCATCATCTGCCTCATGTTCGTGATCGCAATCGTCACGAATGCGGTGGCGCAGGAATCCACGACGACGACTACGACGGCGACCGCAGCCGCGTCTACGACCACGGGCTCGCCTGCGGACCGCGACAGCAACGAGACGCGCGAAGCACTGATGCTCGTCCTCGGGAAGTACCCGCCGCAGGTGAGCCGAGTGCTCAAGCTCGACCCGTCGCTGTTCTCCAATCCGGCGTATCTCGCCAATTACCCGGCCCTGGCGGCGTTCCTCCAGGAGCATCCCGAGGTGGCGCATAGTCCGGCGTTTTTCCTCGAGAGCATCTGGATTCCCAATGATTCGACGCCGGAGAGCGCCAACGAGCGGGTATGGCGTCAGACGGTGGAAAGCCTTTCGATTTTCACCGTGATGCTCACGGTCCTCGGCGCATTCGTCTGGCTGATCCGCACGCTGATCGAGCATCGCCGCTGGAGCCGCCTGACCAAAACGCAGGCCGACGTGCATGGGAAGTTGATGGATCGTCTGCAGTCGAATGAAGAACTGCTCGCGTACATGCAGACGCCGGGCGGAAAACGCTTCCTCGAATCCGCACCGATTCCGATGGAGACCGGCCCGCGCTCGGTCGGCGCGCCGATCAATCGCATTCTCTGGTCGGTGCAGGTCGGCGTGATCCTGGCGATGGCAGGGATCGGCCTGCAGTTCATCAGCCGCAGTATCGACAAGGTGGTCGCGCCGCCGCTGCTCGCGCTGGGCGTTCTGGCCATGGCCATCGGCGCGGGCTTCCTCCTCTCCGCGTTCGTCTCCTACATCCTCTCCAAGCGCCTCGGCCTGCTGGGAGCCGGCGCAACGTCGACTGACGCGCCTTCGCTGAGCGAGTGAGCGCTGAACGTGGGATCATCAGCTGATGGCGCACGACCTGGTCATGAATGATGCGTCGCTCTCCGTCATCGACAGCGAGTCGAACACGAGCGTGACGGCGTACGGTCCGATGGACGAGGACACGTTCCGCGCGTTCTACGAACGGACGTCGCGCGCGGTGTGGGTCTACCTGGCGCGCGTCACGGGCGACAAGCAGCTCGCGGACGATCTGCTGCAGGACGTCTTCTATCGGTTCTTTCGCGCGAATGCGACGCACGAGGATGAAGCTCATCGTCGCAATTCGCTGTTCTGCTTCGCGACGAACATCGCACGGGACGCGAATCGGAAGAGGTTCCGCGTTCGTGCCGAGGTGGTGCCGATCGATCCGGATGATGAGGATCAGGCGCTGCGTGTCGATGAGCGAATCGCGGAGCGCTTCGAAGCGAGCACCGACCTGGCGAAAGCGATGGGGCAGCTCACGCCGGTGCAACGCGAAATGTTGTGGCTCGCTTATGCGCTCGGCTCCAGTCATGCAGAGATCGCGGAGATGGTCGGCGTGCGGAGCGGCAGCGTGAAGATCCTGCTGCTGCGCGCGCGCCGCAAGGTGGCGTCGATTCTGGGAGGCAAGCGATGAACGAGTGTCCGCGCGAGCAGGAAACGCTGGATCACGTCCGCGCCGGCCGCTGGCCGAACGGTTGCGATGAAGAGATGCGTGCGCACGTCGCGACGTGTGAGTCTTGCGATGGAAGCGTGAAGGTCGCGACGCTGATGGCCGCGGATTACCGCGCTGCGATGAGTACCGCGCGCGTGCCGTCCTCGGGATTGGTGTGGTGGCGCGTGCAACGCCGCGCACGCGAAGAAGCGGAGCACAACGCCGCGCGCGTCGTGACGCTGGTACAGGGCGTGTCGGTGGCGGTTGGTGTTGCGGTGACCGTGGGAATCACGGGCGCGGATCGCGTGAGTGAGACGTTGCGTGTGGCGTTCGACTTCACGACGTTGTCGTATCTGGGAGTGCCGTTGTTGTTCGCCGTGACGGCGTGGCTGGCGATTGCTCCGGTGGCGTTGTATTTGGCGGTGAGCCGCGATTGACCGGGGTTAGTCTCAGAGTCTCAGAGTCTCAGAGGGCTTCGCCGGTTTGACGCTGCTCGTTCACCCGAACCTCTCTGCGACTCTGAGACTCTGAGACTAAAAAAATCGGAGCGCGGTACCCTTCTCGCGCGTGCAGAAGAAAAACCAACTCTCCATTCTCGCGGCCGTGGCGATCGTCGCCGTGTGGCTGTTGTGGCCTTCACCGTATTCGCGCGTCAGAAATCTCGAGTCGCCCGGTTCTTCGATCATCACGTTTGGTGATTCGCTGACCGCGGGTTACGGCGCGTCCGCGGGCGAGGACTATCCGAGCGGCATGTCGAAACGCATCGGCGCGCCGGACGTGAACGCGGGCATCAGCGGCGATACGACGCAATCGGCGCTCGCTCGCGTC
>DASYLL010000180.1:0-7840 GCA_036009605.1 Thermoanaerobaculia bacterium
CGGCGAAAGCCCGCGCTCCTTTTGTCATCCCGAGCGGAGCGCGGGATCTGGGCGGGCGGGGCACGAAGTTCGTGTTTGTCGCCCCACCCGCCCAGGTCCCTCGCTCACGCTCGGGATGACAATCGATTCTGCCGCGCCGCCGTTTATTGCCGATCGAACACGTTCTTCAACACACTCCGCGCCGCCCAATACCCGCACATCCCATGCACGCCCCCGCCCGGAGGCGTCGAGCTCGAACAGATGAAGATGCGCGGATTCGGCGTCGCGTACGGATCTGCTTTCGCGAACGGCCGCGTGAGGAACTGCGACATCGTGTTCGCGCCGCCGGCAATGTCGCCCCCAATGTAGTTCGCGTTGTGCTCTTCGAGCTGGGTGGTGTTGAAGGTGTGTCGCGCAAGGATGCGGTCGCGGAAGCCGGGGGCAAAGCGCTCGATCTGCTTCTCGATCGCTTCCGTCGCATCGTCCGGCGATCCATGCGGAACATGGCAATACGCCCAGCCTGTGTGTTTCCCTTCGGGTGCGCGCGTCGAATCGAACATGCTCTGTTGCGCGACGAGCACGAACGGCTTGTCGGTCATCTCACCGTGAAACACCGAGCGTTCGTGCGCCGCGATCTCTTCAATCGTGCCGCCGACATGAACCGTCGCACTGCGTGCGCACTCCGCCGCCTTCCACGGAATCGGACCGTCGAGCGCCTAGTCGACCTTGAACACTCCCGGCCCATAGCGGAACCTGCCGAGTTTGCCCAGATAGCGCGTCGGCAGTTGGTCGGCGGCGATGTACGCGAGCTGGATTGGCGTGACGTCGAAGATCGCGACGGTTGCCGGCGGTAGATCACGCAGCGACCGCACGCGAAGATCGGTCTCGATCGTGCCGCCGAGGGAGCGGAAGTAACTCGCCATCGCCTGGGTGATTGCGGCGGAGCCGCCTTTCGCAGCGGGCCAGCCGGTCGCATGACCGGCGAGCATCAGCGCCATACCGAACGACGCAGAGCCCATCTTGTCGAGCGGCAGAATCGAATGCGCGGACGCTCCACCGAACAGCGCGCGCGCCTGAGGTGTGCGGAAGCGCTTCGCCAGACCGACCGCGGATCGCAACCCTAGCATCCCGAAGCGCGTGAGCAACTTCTTGTTTTCCGGGGGCGGCCAACGAAGGATCGGTCGGAGAATCTCGTCGAAGAACGAGCCGCCGTGCGGGGCAAACGGCTCCAACAGCGCGCGATACGTCTTTTCGTCTTCGCCGAAACGCGAGGCGGTGACATCGAGCGAAAGCTCGAGCGTCGCGGCCGTGCCGTCGTCGAGCGGATGCGCGATCGCTGACGGCGAGTACGCCCATTCGAGACCGTGCTCGGTCAGCGGCAGCGAGCGCATGAATGGCGAGACCATCGCCATCGGATGGATCGCCGAGCAGACATCGTGGTGGAATCCGGGGAGCGTCAGCTCCTCCGTACGCGTCCCGCCGCCGATCGTGTCCTTCGCCTCCACAACGTGGACGACAAAGCCTTCCCGGGCGAGAGCGATGGCTGCGGCGAGGCCATTTGGGCCGGATCCGATGACGACGACGTCATAGTGCACGCCGGAATGATAACGGCAGTGGCCTCTAACCCGTTGAAGGGAGGCCATTTGGCGGGGTCGCTAAATTTTTTTCAAATTGAGGGTAGGGATTTGGTCGCGCCAGTCACACCTCAATCGGAGCTTTCTCGAATGCACCTCATGCCCCCGACCCAGGAACGACGAATGGAAGCCGTCAACGAGCTCGAGACGCTGTCGCTGTCCGACCGCCATCTCGACTATCTGGGAGGGATTGCCCAAAAGCTCAACCCAAATATGCCGGCATCGATCGGCCTCCCGCATTTGATCCGTACGATTCTGGATCGTATTGAACAAAGCGGAATCGACCTGACCGATGCCAGCAGTGAGGAAGACATTGCCCGACTGGCCGCAGGAAAACTGCGCCAGAGAACGAACGGTTGCCGGACCGTTCGTTCTAGCGGGCGGACTTCTTCTTCGTACTCGTCAACAACTCGACGATCGTATCGATCGAGTCTGCCTGAGAGAGATCGGTTCCACTCTGGAAAGCCGCCTCGATCAGGCCGCGGATGATCTCTGCACGACTGATTGCCTTGCCATGCTTCAATCGGATGTCGATGGCAAGACGATCGAGATAGGCGACATGACGGTCGAGCAGCACGACCGTAATTTTCGCCCAGGGCTCGGTGTGGACAATGGGGCGACCGCGATTGCTCTTAGCCTGAGTCACACGCACTCCTGTATGGGTTGGATTTTGACCGACGACGACGTGCAGTTTATCGCCTCCGCCGGCTGATGTCTATCTTTCCGCCCCTACCTAAAGCCGTCTTATATTGAAGATAAACCGGTTTCAGGCAGAGCGGGCCTCTGCTGCTACGAAACTCTCATTGCACGATTCACCGGACCTCAAAGGGGGCGGACGGGAGGAGTTCCTCCCATCCGCGGTAACTATCTTACCCGCTCGGTCCAATATCGCAACAGCAAAGGTGAGGTAAGGGGTTCAGTCCTTCCCGACTGCGGGCGAAAAAGCGCGGGTTACTGCATCGCGAAGCCGCTCTTCCAACTCAGGCGCATGGACGGCAGCATCACCATAGAGCGAGACCCATACTGACGGACGGCACTTCCCACGCCCCGGCTCGATCTCGATCATCAGAAATCCCCGACCCCAGTTTTCGAGCGCGCCGCTGAGATTCACCGGCACCGCCGAAACCGACGCAACTCCTTCAAACAACGGCCCCGAGAAACGCTCGCCTTCAGTCACCAACGGCACGCCGAGCGCTTCCAGCATGCGCGGAAATGCTTCGCTGCGCTCCATCTCCACGACCGGATGACGGAAGTACGCCATCGTGCGAGGTTCACCGCGATGCTGCTCGAGATAGAGGCGCAGCGTCGCCAGAAATGCGCGCCACCCGCTGTTGAGCGTATCGAGCTCGTCATCCCACGCATCCGTGGCGAATCCCGAGTGCACGATGCGCACGACCGTCTCGCCGCCCCTCGCTTCGATGAAGTAATCGACCGCGAGTTTGCTCGGCGCCGGATCGGCGGTGCGCAGATGACGGTTCGGCTCCCACACTTCGATCGGCGATTCCCAGTCCATCCCTTCACCCCACGACAGCCACACTCCGCCGCCGACGCCCGGACGCACGCGCGCATCCAGTGGGAACCACCGCTTCAACTCCTCGCCATCCGTCATCGCACGCCAGACAGTCTCGGCGTCCGCCGCGATCGTGATTTCAGCTTCGACTTTCTTCTCTTCGCTCATGCCATCACCGTACGAGACGCGTCTCTGCAACGCGAACGTCCTTTCCATCCATCAGGAAGTAGAGCGTCAGGAGGTGCTCGTTCTCCGACGGCTTCGACCAAAGAAATCGATATTTCGTCTCCTGCCCGGTCGGCGGCTGTGCGTAACTGCCATGCAGCACGATCCCCTTCTGCGTCTCGTCGTACTTGCCGGCTGCGCTGATCCAGTACGTGCCGAGGGTGTCGATGCCGATCATGGTGAAGTCATTCGTGCGCCGATCGAAGCCATAGATCGTCACCGACTCCGATTCGAGCGCGCCTTTGAGGTCGGTCGTCATCTCCAGAAAGCGGCCACCGAGAATCACCTTTCCTTCGCCGGTTCCCGAGGCCGTCTGCGGCTCTCCCGGTCCGAACCACAGTTTCGTCGTGACCTTCCACGTCCCCGATAGCTCCGCGATGCGTTTGTGCTCCGCCACCGGCTTCGCACTCTCGATGTAGTACTGCATCATCGTCCGTCTCGGACTGCTTCGGCGGATCCTGCGCGAATGCGCTCAGGGCCGCCATCAAACAACATCCCGCGATCATTCTCTTCATCGTTTCTCCTTCGCTCACACCGTCGGCACGAGCGTCTGCAATTTCGTCAGGTCTGTGTTGGCGTTCTTCTTCGACATCAGCCAGATCAGCGGCGACATCAGCAGGAAGAACCCCTTGAGCGGCACGCGGACGTCATAGTCGAGCAGCATTCCGCCGCCGGCGCGCGACGAGATCTCGTACGCGACGTCCATCTCCATCCCTTCGGCGAACATGCCGCCGGAGATTCGGATCGCCAGTCGACGCTCGTGCTCCCACTCCGTCACCACACTTCGATACGCGACGACCTTGTTGCCCTCGCGCAATCGCATCGTCGACACCACGCCCACGCCACTCGTCCTCTCCGGATCCTCGGGCGTGTCATCGACGAGCGATGACACCCAGCGCTTCAGGACCTCAGGATCAGTGAGACATCTCCACAGTTGCGCGCGTGTGCCCTGGATCTCCAGTTGTCGATGGACGTGCATGGTTTCTCCTATTTCTTCGGATATGCGCCGACGAGGAATCGCGTCGTGCGTCCGCCCGGCGTCTCGTCGTCGTGATACTTCGCCACGAGTTTCGCGACCGCATTCGCCAGCTCTTCGGTGAACTGCCGCCGTTCCGCCGCCGTCGCGAACCGCACGTCCGTCTGCAGCGCGAACGTCGCCACGCGCTTCTTCGCCTTCGCCCCCCGCTGCTGCAGCTCCGCCACATCGCGAATCACCTCGGCAGCAAGTGCGATGAGATAGGTGCTCGAGAACCGATCCTCGACCGACGTGGCGTCGGCGCCGAGGACGCCGAGGAGCTGCGGATTGAGGAGGTAGTGGGTGGCTTTGGCGCGGACGATGCGCTCGACGCAATTGCCGACGCGCCGCTGCTCGATCTCTTCGAGAAAGCCGGCCTTCTCGAGCTCGCGCAGGTGGTAGTTGATCTTCTGCCGCGCGATCCCGAGCTGCCGCGCCACCGTGCTCGCCGACCCCGGCTCGCGCAACGCGTCGAGGATCTGCATCCGCATCGGATGGAGCATCGATGCGGCCGCGGCGGCCTGGTCGACCATTTCGAATGGCATGCCGGCAGTTTCATGCCGACAAGAATATTTGTCAAGGACGGAGAAATCGTCGGATCAACGCCGCGGCAGCCTCACCGTGAACACCGCTCCCCGATCCACGTTCGACGCGCTGATTCGTCCGCCGTACGCCTCGACGATCGTGCGCACGATTGCCAGTCCGAGCCCCGTGTGTCCGCCGCTGTGTTTCGACGACACGTCGGGCCGATGCGTGAAGAAGCGATCGAAGATGCGCGTGAGATTCGCCTCGGGGATCCCCGGCCCCATGTCCGCGATGCGCGTCACGACATCGCGTTCCTCGACGTTCACGCTTGCGGTGATCGTCGAGCCGGGCGGTGAGAAACTGAGCGCGTTGTCGAGGAGGTTCTCGAAGACCTGCATCAAACGATCTTCGTTCGCGTCGACGCTCAGCGGGCCGGTTCCCGCGTCGAGTTGAAAGCGCACGCGATCGCCTTCGCGGAGACGGAAGCCATCGAGGATTTTCGCGAGCAGTGCGCCCAGGTCGACGGCTTCGGGCTGCTCGGTGGCGAGTTGGGCGTCGATGACGGTGATCTCGCGAACGCCGGACAGCAGCCGCTCCATCCGCGCGACCTCCTGCTCGATCACGCGCACGAAACGGCGGCGATCGGCAGGATCGCTCACGTCCGCGATCATCTCGTTCGCGTTGCGGATCGACGCGAGCGGATTCTTGAGCTCGTGGACGACGTCGCCCGCGAACGTCTCGATGTAGCCGACGTGCGCGTCGAGGCGTCGCATGATCCGTTCGAGCGCGCGCGACAGCTCGCCGATCTCGTCGAGCCGGCGCGAGCCTTTGAAATGCGCGCCGCGCAGTAATCGTCCGCGGCGATCGAGCACGGCACGCGCGTCGATGCGAAGTTGTCGCAACGGCCGTACGATCGAGGTCGAGAAGAAGATGCTGATGAGAATTGCGACGATGAGCGACGCGATGAAGATGCGCATCACGCGCAGGCGGACGACGTACAAGTCCTGCAGGATCGCGAACGTGCTCTTCGACGCCACGACCGCGCCGACCGTCCAGCCGCCGACGACCACCGGCACCATGCGATAGAGCGTCACGGAGCGCTGCTGCTGCGCGATCTTCTTCTCGAAATGCTCGCGTCCGCGCAGCACCGACGCGATCTCGGGGCCTTCGAGGCGCGAGGCGTTGGCGTAGTAATCGACTTCGAGCGGCTCATCGGGCGGACGCAAAAAACGGAGAATCGGCCGCACCAGGAATGCGCCAACGCGATAGAGCACGTTGCGACGATCGGTGCGCGGCGGACGTTGAGGCTCGGGCGCGACGATCTCTCGCGAGTCCGCGACCACGCGACCCGTTGAATCGATGAGCCGCACGCGCAGATCGTCGATCTTCGCGCGATGGATGACGTCCTCGAACGCGTTCTCGTCAAGTGTTCCTTCGCGTGCGATCGTCGCCGCGATGAGTTGCGCGCGATGTGTGACGTCGCGGATCTCCGCCGTCTCCAGCCGCTGCTCGTACTCGCCGAGAAACAGCACGCCGGCGATCGGAAGAAACACGAGCACGATGTTGAACGCCAGCAGGCGAAACGGAAGACGGGAGGAGCGGAGCTTCATCTCGCGCTACGGTTACACACGAAATGGTGTTCTGAACAGACCTCACCTTTGAATTGCGCGCTCTCGGTGCCGATCAACTCCATGCCGAGGCGTTTCGCCAATGCGATTGCGGAGACGTTGCGCGCATCGATCACGGCTTCGACCTGTTGGACCTCGGTGATGCGGTAGATGAAGTCGATTGCGGCGCGACACGCTTCGCTCGCATACCCACGCCCCTGCGCGGACGGCGCGACGGAGAACCCGATCTCTGCCTTCGTGCCGGGCGACGCGATGCAAATCCCGATGTCGCCGACGAGATCGTCCGTGGCCTTATCGACGATCGCCAGTTGAAACCATCGATCATGCTCGCCGATCGGTGTCTCCGCGTGTTCCGCGATGAAGTCGTGCGCCTCCTGCAGAGTCATGCCCGACCATGATTGATAGAGGGCGACCGCAGGATCCGCGCGATAGTGCGCAAACGCGGATACATCGCGCAGTGCGAAACGGCGCAGCGTGAGCCGATCCGTGTCGATCATCGCCCGGGTTCCGCGGCGTACGACTCCAGAAACCCGCAACGGAGACAGCGAAAAGTCTGAACGCGCCGAACGTCACGTTCCGCAGTCTGGATGCCACCGAATGCATTCACAGAAGGTCGGCCACTGACCCATTTCGGTTGCGGGTCGCTACCGCGGCCGGTTTCGAGGAGGAAGCCTTCCTGCATCTCACCGGGGCATTTGGGGCATGTGACTGGGCCGAGCATTTACGAGATCGTCCTCCTGGAACAGCGCACCGAGAGTCGGTGCGCTGTATTGAGTCTGGCTAAAGCCCCTTCACCTGCACCGCCGCGAGCAACAGCCCGAACCCGATGATCCACGACCAGGTCGCCACGTCACCGCCCACTCGGACCACGCCGAAGTGCGCGAGCAGCGCAATGACATACAGCACCAGACAAATGATCCACGTGACCTGCTTCGGGGCTTTTCCACTTCCTCTTGCCATGAATCCTCCTAAGATTCTTTCCACCGGTAGCCCAGTCCGTACACCGTGTCGACGCGATCGAACGTCGCATCGACTTCCTCGAACTTGCGTCGCACGCGTTTGATGTGACTGTCGATCGTCCGATCGCTCACGTATGCGTCGTGAGGGTAACCGTCCTGATGCAATTGCTTGCGTGTTTTTACGTGACCGGGATGGCGGACGAGCGCATGCAGCATCATGAACTCGGTGACCGTGAGATTGATTGGCAGGCCTTTCCAGCGGACGGTGTAGCGCAGCAGGTCGAGCTCCAGTTCGCCGTGCTGCAGCGGCGCGTCGGCGGCGGGACGCGTCGCGCCGTGATCGATGGCCGCGCGGCGGAAGAGCA
>DASYLL010000181.1:0-18093 GCA_036009605.1 Thermoanaerobaculia bacterium
AACTACCTGTTCCGCGTCGAGGAGTACCGGACCAAGTACCCGCAGCACTACTCTTTCCACCAGTATCGCGCGTACGTTCAGCGCCAGTGAGGCGAATGCAGATGAAAGCCAATCGCTCGCAGCGAGGCATGTCACTGGTCGAAGTGATCGTCGTGATGGCGATCGCGCTCGTGATCATCATGGCCAGTTTTCAGATGCTCGAGGAGACGACGCGCGTCACGATGTTCATCGAGACCCGCAACGATCTTCCGATCATTGCGCAGAGCGCGGTCAACTACCTGCAGACGGCCATCAGCCAGTCGAAACAGATCTTCGACGCCGATACGACCGGTGTCGGGCCCGGCTATCTGGCAGCCCTCACCGTCCCCATGACGCCGCTCACCGGCAGCCGGATGCCGCTCATCAACACCAACGGGCAGTTCGTCGCGGATACGACGGATCCCTTTACGGGCAACTGCCTGCTGATCGCCAGGCAGCTGGCTCCAATCGAGATCAAGTACACGGGCGGCCAGCTGGAGCTGGACCGATACCGCTTCGAGTACTACTTCCTCACCAAGCGGACCAACTGGAAATTCGTCGGTTCCGATGGCTATGTCGATGCCATGCGGGCGCGCTCGAATGAGTACGCGGACTATTTTCAGCTGAGCAACCTCCCCGGCTCGATCACCGCGGCCCAGCGCAAAGAGATCAATGAGAAGTTGATGGCCCAGGCTCCCAACAAGATCCTGATGGCGTGGGATCCCGGACAGCCGATCAACAAAACCATGTACAAGCTCACGACCAACGGCACGTCGGCGGCCACTGCCTATGTTCTCGACGACAAACACAAGATCGTCATGAACGACGTCAAGAGCATCACGCCGCAGATCAACAGCGCGCGCGTGTTCGGCAAGATGAACTACTCGATCGCGTTCCGCAAAAGCGCAACGGAAACATACCCGATCACAACGCCTGTCTCACGGTACGCGGTCTTCGCGTCCGCCAAGCCGCTCTTCCCGTCCGGCCTGGAATTCGTGGTGGTCGGAAACGCAACCACGCGCCGCGTGCTCTCGAGATTGACCATCATGGCTCACTACCGGGCCAACGAGTACGCGTCGCAGGAAGCATCCGTCATCACCGCTCCCTAAGACGCAAATTTTCTTGACGTTCCCCGATCGCTGTGTGTGGCGGCAAACACCGCCCACACAGCGATTTGCGTTTGAATCCCCTGCTGGATGATCCGTCGCATTCCGCTTCACCGCCCCGCACTGGTCGCGGGAACGGAGGAGCAGGATGGAGCAGAAACATTCGCAACGGGGACACTCACTGCTGGAGCTCATCGTCGTTCTGGCGATCATCGGAATCCTCACCCACTGGGCGTGCGACACGTTGCTTCGCGCCGCCCGCCGCGTCGCATTGCGCATGGCAGCCGTGAACCTCGAACAGGTGATGCAGCGAGTCCGCTTCGACGCGTACGGAAACTCGTGCATGCGCGGATTGCGGTTCTCCAACACCGTCAGCGGCTGGCAATACGCGGTCTATGAAGACACCGATCAGGATGGCGTGCTCAATGCCGACATCAATTCGGGTGTGGACATCCTCGTCGAAGGTCCATATCCCCTGACGGACCGCCTCTCGCTCGCAACAGTCGGCGTGCCGCAATCGCCCGTGAAGCATCCCGACACCGGCGCTCCATTCTCGGACGGCATGAAAGCGATCAATTTCAATCAATCGTCGATCTGCTCGTTTTCCCCCAACGGAGACGCCACTCCGGGGACGATCTATCTCGTCAACGGCAACTCCGGAGAAGCCGCGATGGTGCGCTCCTCCGGCGCAGGCGGTCAGGTCCGCGCCGTATTCTATGGACTGCACGGTAGCGGCTGGCTGCAGCGATGACTGCGGAATCATCGCCAACAGGGCCGCGTTCGCAGGCATATAATGACTGCACGGAGCCAGAGCATGCGCCATCTGATCGTGGGGGCCGGGATTCTCGTCATTGCAGCTTCTGCGCACGCACAAACGACCGCAGCGGCCACACCTGATTCACCGCCGTTGACCAAGACGGTCGTCATCGAATCCGGTGATTCTCCGCTGGTGCGCGCCGCGAAGCGCGCAGTCGCTTCGCGCCAGGGCACCGACGCCCGGCGCGTCATCACCGTTCGCACCTCCGCAGCAGGCGCCGGCCGCGGCCGCTTCGCCGAAGCAACCGGACCGATCTCGGGTCCGCAGGTTCCTGCCATCACCAATCCTGCCAAGCCGAATACGAGCTCGCAGAAGAGCGAAGCTCAGCGAAAGGCCGCGGAAGCGCAGAAGGCTCACGTAGACGCGAAGCTCAAGCAGCTTGCCGAGGAAGAAGCGATGGTCGCCGCCGAGGCGGACGAGCCGTACGGTGGCGACATGGAAGAGGACGAAGTCGACGCACGCCTGGGGTCGATCGAAGAGCAGCGTAGAGAGCTCCAGCCCGTCCAGCAGCCGCCTCCACCGAAGCCGCCACAATAAGTAGTCGCAAATAAGTAAGCCGCGCTCGCTCCCTGCTCCCCGAATTCGGCATCCACCTCCACGGTGGAAGCGCTTTGTCCCTCCGCGGGTTATCAGTTCGCCGCAAGACTGTAACGTTTGCCCGAAGAACACGTCCAAGTCGTGGCGGAGGAAAGCCTTAGATGCCTGAATTCATCCTCAGAGTAGGTACGCCCGAGGGCGACGTCATGGAGCGGCATGTGCGCGCGGAGTCGCTGCGGGCGGCGCGCGAAGAAATGCTGCGCCAGGGACTGCACGTCTTCGAAGCGAAACGCGGCGCGCTCGCGGCACGCGACTTCCTCCCCCGCTTCAACAGAGTCATCTCCACCGAGCGCTTCCTTCTCTTCAACCAGGAACTGCTCGCGCTCGTCCGCGCCGGCCTCCCCATCGTGCACTCGCTCGACATCATGCTCGAGCGCCAGAAAAACGTCCGCTTCCGCGAGGTCCTCACGCAGATCCGCGAGAAGATCACCAGCGGCGTCGCGCTGTCCGATGCGTTCGCCAGCTACGGCAACCTCTTCCCGCCCATTTACTCGACGTCCATCCGCGCCGGCGAGCGTTCCGGCGACCTCGAAGGCGTGCTCAAGCGCTTCCTCCGCTATCAGAAGATGATCGTCAACCTGCGCAAGAAAGTCATCGGCGCGATGGTCTATCCGGCGGTGCTCGTCTTCATGTCCATGGCCATGATCTTCGTGATGCTCACCATGGTCATCCCGAAGTTCGCCGAGTTCTTCTCCGGGTTCGGCGCGGAGCTGCCGTGGTTCACGGTGACGATGATTAACTTCGCGACGATGCTGCGCCAGAACGTGTTCCTCGTCCTCGGCGCGGTGCTTGTCGGCAGCTTCCTCATCCGGAAATGGGCGACCACGAGCGGCCGCATCATCTGGGATCGCTTCAAGCTGCGCATCCCGCTCGTCGGCGGCGTGCTGCACCGTTTCGCCATCATGCAGTTCACGCAGTCCCTCGGCACGCTGTTGAGCGGCGGCACTCCGATGGTGCCAGCCATCGAGATCGCCTCGCAGTCCGTGACGAATCAGCTCGTGGCCACCCGCATCGCCAGCGTCGTGCAGAACGTACGCGAAGGCGAGCCGCTCTGGCGCTCGCTCGACTCGACCGGCGTCATGAGCGACCTGGCCGTGGAGATGATCAAAGTCGGTGAATCCACCGGCGCGCTCACGGAAATGCTCAGCAATGTCAGTGAGTTCTACGACGAGGAAATCGAATCAAGACTGGCCCGGCTGGTGTCGGCGATCGAGCCCGTGATCCTGGTGTTCATGGGCGTGGTCATCGGCGTTCTCCTTTACGCCTTCTATCTGCCGCTGTTCCGACTCTCCTCCGTGGGTTCGGATCAGTAGGCGAAGCCATCCATCAAAATTATGGTCGCCGATCCGAATCGCACGCTCTACAAAACCGCTGATCCCAACGGGGAAGCGTCCCGCGCCCGCCGCCTGGCGGAGCAGTACGGCTTCCGGTTCGTCGACCTGGATCATTTCCAGGGCGATCACCAGCTCTTCCGCGACATCCCGCTCGATCTGATGATCCGTTATCAGTTCCTGCCGGAACATCGCGAGGACGGGCACATCACGATCGTCGTCGGCGATCCGACGGACGTCCTCAAGCTCGACGAGCTCGAGCTCCTCCTCGGCGCGCCGCTGAAAGTGAAGGTCGCCTCACCGGCCGCCATCCGCGACAAGCTGCAGAAGTCCGAGTCTACCCAGCGCGTGCTCGACGAAGCCACGGAAGGCTTCCGCATGCAGCTCGTCAACGAGAACGAAGACGGCGAAGAGACGCTGACGATCGACTCGATCACGCAGGCCGACTCGTCGCCGATCATCAAGCTCGTCGACTCCATCGTCTTCAACGCCATCCAGCGTCGCGCCTCGGACATTCACATCGAAACGCGCGACAACGAGGTCGTCGTCAAGTACCGCATCGACGGCGTGCTCTACGAAGCGCTCGAGCCGATCGACAAACGCCATCACACGACGATCATCTCCCGTATCAAGATCATGTCGGAGCTGGACATCGCCGAGAAGCGCGTGCCCCAGGACGGCCGCTTCAAGCTGCGCATCACCGGCCGCACGATCGACTTCCGCGTCTCCATCGTCCCCACCGCGCACGGCGAGGACTCGGTCATCCGTATTCTCGACAAAGAGTCGATGTCGAAGGAGTTCAAGAACCTTCGCCTCGACATCCTCGGCTTCGATGAAGGGATGCTCGCGCGCTTCCGCAAGTTCATCAAAGAGCCGTACGGAATGGTGCTCGTCACCGGTCCCACCGGCTCGGGCAAAACGACGACGCTCTACGCGGCGCTCTCCGAGATCCAGTCGTCCGAAGACAAGATCATCACCATCGAAGACCCGGTCGAGTATCAGCTGCGCGGCATCACGCAGATTCCGGTCAATGAGAAAAAGGGACTCACGTTCGCGCGCGGTCTGCGCTCGATCCTCCGCCACGATCCCGACAAGATCATGGTCGGTGAGATCCGCGACGAAGAGACCGCGCAGATCGCCGTGCAGTCGGCGCTCACCGGTCACCTCGTCTTCACCACCGTTCACGCGAACAACGTCGTCGACGTTCTGGGCCGCTTCCTCAACATGAAGGTCGATCTCTACAACTTCGTGTCGGCGCTCAACTGCGTGCTCGCACAGCGCCTGGTACGCAAGATCTGCGATCACTGCAGGCGCGAAGTGAAGTACCCGGACTCGATCATCGTCGAATCAGGACTGAATCTCGCAGAGTTCCGCGGAAAGACTTTTTTCGAGGGCGCGGGCTGCATCGAGTGCAACGGCACCGGCTTCCACGGCCGCGCGGCAATTTCGGAACTTCTCGACCTCTCGGATCGTATTCGAACCATGATTCTCGACCGTCGTCCCGCCTCGGAGATCAAGAAAGCCGCTCACGAGGAGGGCATGACGTTCCTGCGTGAATCGGCGCTCCTCAAAGTCAAGGAAGGGCAGACCACCCTCCGCGAGATCAACAAGGTCACCTTCGTCGAGTAATCGCAGATCAACCAACCAACTATGGCCCGTTCGTTTCCGCCTGACGTCGTCATCATCGACACCGATGCCCTCGTGCACGCGCGCTTCGGCCGCGGCAAGAGCGGCATGCGCCTCGTGCAGGCGAAGCCGTATCGCCTCGCCGCGGACACGTTCACGCCTGCGATGGTGACGCCGCAGCTCGCGAATGCACCCGCGCTCGCGGAAACGCTGCGCCGCCTGCGCAATGAGACCGGCCGCTGGGACAAAGTCTCGGTCCTCCTGCCCGACTCGTGGTTCCGCATGAACATCGTCGATCTCCCCTCGCTCCCCGCGAACGAGGCCGAAGCGCTCGACGTCGTCCGCTGGAGCCTCAAACGCACGCTTCCGATTCCTCCGGAGCAGCTCCGCGTTTCGTACGCCGTGCTCTCGCGCGAAGGACAGGCGGCGAAAGTGCTCGTGCTCTCCGCGCTCGAAGCGACGCTCGCGAGCCTCGAGAAAGCGTTCGCCGATACGGGACTCGAGATCGTGCTCATCGAGCCGCTCGGCCTCAACATCTGGAACGCGATCACCGTACGTGAGACGGAGACCACCGCCGACCGGCTGTTCCTTTACGTGCGCGACACCGATTTCACGACCGCGGTCTTTCGCGGAACGCAGCCGCTCTTCATCCGTTCGCGCAACCTCAGTGGCGAACGGACGCTGGAGCAGGAGATCCGCCTCTCGGCGAGCTATCTCCGCGACGCGCTGGCCGTCGAGACCTTCGCGAACTGTTACGTCGCCGGCATCGGCGGCGCCGCGGTGCATGAAACGCTCGCCGCCGAGTTCAACACGACAGTAAAGCCGGTGCTCCTGCGCGATTACGTCGAAGAAGCGCCTTCCGATCTCTACAATCTCGAAGCCGAGCTCACGGCCTGCACAGGAGTATTCACCGGGTGAAGCCTCTCCATCTGAATCTCGCCTCGCGACCCTATCGCGATTACCGTCCGGTGTATGCAGCCGTGGTGGTGATGTCGCTTCTCGCGGCATTCCTCATGTTCTACAACGTCGAGACGTACTATCGATACACGCACGACACGCGCAACACACGCGCGAAGATCGCCGAGCTCGAAGCGCAGACGCAGCAGGAGCGTCAGCGCGAGCAGATGGTCCAGCAGCGCATCAAAGGACTCGACCTCGCACGCCTCGGCGCGCAGACGAAGTTCGTGAATGCAAAGCTCGCCGAGCGCGCGTTCTCGTGGAGCACGCTCCTCGACGAGCTCGAGTCCGTGCTCGGCGACGACGTGCGACTGATGTCCGTGACGCCGTCGTTCTCGCCCGAAGGCGACATCAAGCTCTCGCTGAATTTCGTGTCGAAATCGGGCGACGGCATGATCCGCACGATCAACCGCATGCACGCCGACCCGCAGTTCCGCAATCCGTTCCCCAACACGCAAACCGCCACGGACGGCGGCGGCTATTCGTTCGACATCATCGTCCAGTACGTGCCTCCGCCGATGTCCGGCGGCGTGCGCCTGTCGGAGGCGCCGCGATGATCTGGAAAGAAAAACGCGTTCTGCTGATCGTCCTCACCCTCGTGCTCGCGGCGAATACGATCTTCTTCTTCACCTATCGCGTGCAGTACCAGAGTCGACTCAACTCGCTCGACGATCGCCAGTCGCAGGTGCAGGGCGAGCTCGATCAGGCGAGCACCGCGCGCGTTCGCGCCGAGCAGACGTTCGCCAGCTACCGCAAGGTGGAGAACGACGTGCTGCTCGTATTCGACGAGCACTGGTCGACGCAGCACGATCGCTTCACGAAGATGTTCGCCGAAGTGACGCGGCTGGCGATTGCGAGCAGCCTGGAGCCGTCGTCGTACTCGTTCGCCAAACGCGACGCGAAACGCATCGCCGGCGGCGTGCGCGGCGGCACCCTCGGCGTCACCGAAGTCAGGATCTCGTTCGGCGTGCAGGGCACGTACGAACAGGTACGCCGCCTCATCAACCTCCTCGAGCTCTCCCGGCAGTTCATCATCATCGAAGGCATCGCGCTGACGGCGGCCGATGAGCAGACGCTGTCGCTCGACTTGCGATTGAAAACGATCTTCCGCGACGATCCGAACCAGGACGCCGCGCAAAAGCAGCTGTGATGGATTGGATGAACTGGAAAACCTGGACTGTCGTGGCGGTGATTCTCATCGCGGTGTTCGCGATCTATTCGTTCGCCTCACCCGATGTGACTGAGACCGCGGCGGTGACGAACACTCCCGCGAAAAACGAACGCCCGGCTCCCGTGCTCGCGCCGCCCGGCGTCGACCCCGTGCGCCTCGAGCTTCTCGAAGCGGAAAGCGGCAGCTACAAGAGCGTCCGCAATCTCTTCGCGTACAAAGTGCCGCCTCCTCCTCCCCCGCCGCCACCGCCGCCACCACCCACGCCTCCGCCCGACCAGGACAAAGACGGCGTTCCCGACTTCCGGGACAACTGCGTGAGCGTGCCCAATCCCGATCAGCGCGACATCGATCACGACGGCATCGGCACGGCGTGCGACGAACCGGAAACGGTGCCGCCGCCACCGCCGCCCACACCGCCGCAGTTCACCTGGAAATTCATCGGCATGTTCGGACCGCAGCAGCGTCCGATCGCGACCTTCGCGCGCGATGGCGAGATCGTCAACGCACGCGCCGGCGACATGCTCGAAGGGAAGTTCATCCTCCGCCGCATCGGCATCGAATCGGTGGAGATCGGGTACGTCGGATTCCCGCCCGACATCACGTTGCGAGTACCGCTGGGAGCCCAGTGACGTTTCCACGGCAGCCGCGTCACAAGCTCAGGATTCGGAAATCAGGACTGAAGAAATGAACCGATTGAAGGCAACAACCGCAACCCTGCTCCTCTCGCTGACGCTGCTGTCATGCGCGAGCTACAACGCGCATCAGAAAGCGCAGACAGCGGAAACGATCAAGGACTGGGATACGGCGGTGATGGAGTACGAGAAGGCTCTGGAGATCAATCCGGAGAACCGCCAGTTCAAGGCCGGACTCGACCGCGCACGCCGCGAGTCTTCCCGCGCGCACTTCGAAAAGGCCAAGGCCTATCGCGCCGCGGCGGACAAAGCCACCGGCAATGAACAGCTCCGTCTCGCACAGATGTCCGCCGGCGAGTTTCAGATCGTCGTCAGGCTCGATACGACGAATCAGTTCGCCGCCGTCGAATACGTGAAGGTCGTCGAGTTGATCAACACGATCAACCGCGCCTCGTCGGAGCGGGTCTCGATCGATGAGATCAAGAAGCGCGCGCAGTCCTCGATCACGAAAGCGCAGCCGCCGCAGCTGAATCCGGCCTCGAACGAGCCGATCTCGCTCACGTTCTCGCGCGACACTCCCGTCAAGGACATCTACCGCGCCCTCGGCAACGCGTTCGGCATCAACGTCCTCTTCGATCAGGCCGTGAAGGACGATCGCATCACGATCGAGCTTCGCGACGTGACCGCACAGGCCGCGCTCGAGCGCGTCATGCAGGCCGCCAATCACTTCTACAAAGTCCTCGATGAGAAGACGATCATCGTCGTCCCCGACAACCCTCAGGCGCGCCGCGACTACGAAGATCTCGTGATCCGCACGTTCTATCTCTCCAACGGCGACGCCGAGCAGGTCACGAACGTCGTCCGTACGATGATCGAAGCGCGCAACGTCTTCCCGCTCAAGGCCCTCAACGCCATCACGATCCGCGACACCGCCGACAAGGTGCGCATCGCCGAGAAGATCATTCAGGCGAACGACAAGGCGAAAGCCGAAGTCGTCGTGCAGGTGGAGCTCGTGCAGCTCGACCTCAACCGCATCCGCGACCTCGGCTTCGCGATCTCCGGCTTCCGCGGGGAGTCCGGCACCAGCGCATCCGCAACCGCGCAGCCAACCCTCAACAACGCGGCGTTCAACGGCGGCACTCTCGCCGACATCGCCAAGGTCGTTGGCAGCCTCAACGACCTGCGCAACAACGTGACGTTCTCGATTCCGAGCGCGACGTACTCCCTGATGAAGTCCGCCGGCAACAGCGAGCTGCTCGCCAATCCCGAGCTGCGCATCTCCGAAGGGGAGAAAGCCACGCTGCACATCGGCCAGCGCATCCCGGTTCCGGTGACGACGTTCTCCGGCCTCTCCACCACGACGCAGCCCGGCAATCAGCTGACCACGCCCTACACGTCGTTCCAGTATCAGGACGTCGGCATCAAGGTGGAGATGGAGCCGCGCGTCCACCACAACCGCGAAGTCACGCTCAAGCTCACTGTCGAAGTCTCGAACCAGGGCGCGTCCGTCGAGTTCGCGGGACAGGAACAGCCGACGTTCGCAACGCGCACCATCACCTCGACGATCCGTCTGAAAGATGGCGAGACGAACTTCCTCGCCGGTCTCATTCAGTCCAACAAGATCCGCAGCGCCACCAAGACTCCGCTCCTCGGCGACCTGCCGCTGATCGGACGTCTCTTCACCGACGAGCATACCGAGCAGACCCGCACCGATCTGGTGCTCACGATGACGCCGCACATCATCCGCATCCCCGACATCACCGACGAAGACCTCGCACCGATGTGGGTGGGTACGGGTAACAACCTGACGTTCCGCGGCGTCTCCCCGCGCATCGAATCGCAGAACGGCGGAGGCGATCCGTTCGTGCAGCAGCAGCCGGCGTTCAATCCGGCCGGCCTGCAGCTCTCCACCGACGGTGAGCCGGGCAACTACATCGTCCCTGAAGGCATGCAGCCTCCGACCTCGACCGAGGCGCCCACAATGCAGCAGGGCACACCTCCGAGCGATCCGTTCCGCCGTCCCACCACACCGCCGGCGAACAATCCGCCGGAAGCCAACCCGCCGGGCGATTCGTCCGAGTCCGCGAGCGTGAACACCAACACGCGACCCGCGGCAATCAAAGCCACCTCGGCCACGATGCTCGCAACGCTCGATCCCGATACCGCCGCCCTCCGTCTCGCGCCGCGTCTTGCTCCGCAGCCGGCGACGATCTCGCTCAAGCCAGGTGAGTCGCGCGTGTGGGAAGTGATCGGCATGGACCTCGAGGGTCTCACCGCATCACAGCTCGTGTTCCGCTTCAATCCGAAAGCAATGTCGGTCACCGATATCAACATCGGCGCCGCAATCCTCACCGATCTCGCGTCACCGCCGATGGTCAGCGTGAACCACGACGCAGGCACGATCACCATCACCCAGGGCGACGGCAAGCCGTTGCGCTTCGCCGGCGGCGGTCAGGTTCTCGCAATCCGCGTCCACGGCGGATTGCCGGGAGAAACGTTCCTCGTCATGGAAAACCCCGACCTCCACACGTCGAGCGGCCAGAGCGTCGTCGCCGCCGTCGCCGGCGGGAGGGCGAAGGTCCAGTAGTCATGATGCGCATTCACACAACGCGGTTGTCGGTTCTCGGTTCTCAGTTGTCTGCGAACCGGCGTCCAGGCGATACAGCCCGGACAACCGACAACCGACAACCGACAACGCGCGTCAGCGGCTTTACGGTCGCCGAGCTCATCACGGTCGTGGCGATCATCGCAATCCTTGCCTCGGTCGCATTGCCGGTCGCACGCTTCGGTCTGCGCCGGCAGAAAGAGATCGAGCTGCGCGATCGTCTGCGCAAGATCACCGACGCCATCGATCGCTATCACGAGCTCATGACCACCGCCCAACAGCCGCCGCAGCCGGGACAAGCTCCGCAGCAGCAGCCGCGCGCGGCGCAGATGCAGGCGCTTGGTTCCGAGGGATATCCGAAGAACTTCGATGAACTGCTCAAAGGCGTGAACATGTCGGACGGCAAGACCGTGCGACTGCTCCGCGAGCGCGACCTGATCGATCCGATGACCGGACGCAAGGAGTGGCACGTCCTCTCCTCCGCCGACGATCCCGAATCGACCATGACCAGCAAGTGCGCACCGGGCGGATCGTGCGAAGCCGACCATCTCTTCGAGGTGCACTCCACCTCCACCGCGCTGGCTCTCGACGGAAAGACCCACTACAACGAATGGTGAGACAGATGAAACAGCGCAAACGATCCAGTCAAAACGGCTTCACCCTGATGGAGCTGATCATCGTCGTGTCGATCATCGGCCTCCTGGCCGGCATCGCCGTCGCCAACGTCAAATTCGCGGTACGCAAGGCGCGTGAAGCAGCGCTGATGGACAACCTGGCCACGATACGGAAGGCGATCGACAACTTCTACGCGGACAAACAGCGCTACCCCGCCACGCTCGACGAGCTCGCCCCGAACTACATCAAGAAAATCCCCAGCGACCCCATGACCAAACAGGCCGACTGGGAAGTGGTCATGGACGATCCGCTCTCCGCCGGCACCGGCGAGAACGGCGAGCTGATGTCCTCCGAAACCGATCCCGAAGCAACCTCCCAACCCGGCGTCACGGACGTGAAAAGCGTGGCAGTCGGATCAACGCTCGGCAATGTCCCGTACAACGAGCTCTGACAAAGACGAAAGCGGCTTCACACTTGCCGCACTGATCGTGATTCTCACGATCATCAGCATCGTCATCGCGCACACCGTCCCCCAGCAGTGGTCGATGGTGATGAAGCGCGAGCGCGACCGCCAGACGATCTTCCTCATGAAGCAGTTCGCGCGCGGCATTCAACGCTTTCAGCAGAAGCACAACAACACCGCGCCGGTGAGCATGCAGCAGCTCCAGGACGCGCGCAAACCGCTGATGCTGCGCAACGGCGGCAAGTGGCCCTGCCCCCTCACCGGCAAGGAAGACGACTGGATCCTCGTCCCGCAGGCCGCGGTGATGCAGAACGGCCAGGTCGCGCCTCCTGTGCAGGGACGCAATCCCGCCACGAACCCTCAGCAGCAGCAACCGCAGCTGGGCGACAACCGCGCGCCGAGCAAGTTGAACAAAGAACTCTCGCCGAAGGACTACGTCGGCGCCTTCGTCGGCGTTCGTCCGAACGCACAAGGCAAGAGCTTCATCGAGTTCAACGGGGCCACGGATTACAGCGAGTGGGTCTACACGGTGTTCGATCTGCAGCAGGAGATGGCCGCGCGGCAGGCGTCGCTAGTGGTTCAGTAGACGACGCATCGTATAGAGCGTCCGGACCGTTCCCGGCACCTCCTGTTGCTGCACGATCGCGAAAACTCGCGAAAACGCTGCTTCGAATCCCTCGCGGGTGTACTCCGAAAAAATATCCTCGCGTGTTGCCAGAAGACGGCGCACCTGGGAGTCTTCTTTCGGGACGAACTCGATGATCAGCGTGTCCGCCAACCGGCCAAAGAGAGTGGCCAGATCGGACAGAGGCACGTTGTTCGAAATCGCCAGGTGATGGATGAGCGCAAGCGCCAGGACTGTGCCGCCGGAAATGCGCTCGATTGCCGAAGCGCGCTCCTCCGACGCCCAGCCTAATGCGGGTGAAGGGTTCACCAGATCGAGGACGAGCGGCAGGACGGTCTGACGGGATGACTGTTGGTTCTCGCGATAGTTGTATTCGACGGCCAGCTCATCGACGTCGTGCGAAACGACATAACGGTCCGAACCAGCCACGAGCCTGCTGAAGCGGCCCGTGTTCCCGCCAATGTCGTGGATCGTGCCGACCGGCGCCAGCTCGCTCACAAGACGTCGGACGAGCGTCTCTTTCCCCGTCATCGCCTCGCTGGAGTAGTTCGTCTCGTTGTAATAGTGACTCCATTCGGTGCGGCGTTCCGGCAGACGACATTCCTTCACTGCGGAGCGCAGGCTTTCCATGAGCGCGATCAATCGCGCTTTCGGAATCCGTGGAAACTTCATCGGCTCTTTGCCGGCGGCAGCGTCGCGATGCTGGTGCTGACTGCGGGCGTGCAGATGAATGTGCGCGAGAAGCCCAAATCGCGCGCGTGTCCGCAATGGCAGGAGACCGGCCACGAGATCGAGTGGAACGCCATCGATGAAGCGCGCGAGAAGCTGGCCCAGTCGAATGTCACAATGCGCCATCAGCGCCAGCGGTCCCAGAAAATGCTCACAGAACTGCCGATACGCGACCCACGGCGCGCCATCCTGGTAAGTCTCGAACGACAACGTATCAATGAATACCGGCCGGCTGCCGAGGAACTGCACGTTATAGGCAGAAGCGTCTTTCAATACCATCCCGAACGACAAACTCAGGATCTGGAGATCCAGAGTCAGCAGCGCCGCATCCTTCAATTGACTGAAGCACCACTCGTAGGGATAGGAAACATATGGCACGATTGAGGGCTCGAGCGTTCGATATGCATTCAAAACGCCGGCGCGATCAACTTCTTCGTGCGCAACGAGCCATTCCTTCTCGCGCAGAGCCTGATATAGGCCAGAGCGCATCAGGACGTCATAGTGCGCCTGATAAGAGGCATTGACATGCCGGAAGAGTTTCCCCTCGGCGACGTACATGAACCCGGAACGATCCCGGAAGGACGACGGAAGACGCCGCTCATTCATTGCAACCCCATCGCAGGATCGGTTGCGCATCCAAAACGAGGCATTGACGCCTCTACGCGGGTACCTCCGCCACTGAGGCTGACGACGGAGACGGGCAATGGCGATTTCGCAACCGGCGTATTTCGGCCATCTCGCGCAACATACCTGCGAAAGACCTCCGGCAGCGACGCGAACTGGCAATCGAGACCTGTGGGAACAGTCGGTGCGCGCACGGCAAAGAACGTGGCGTAATTGTCGATGAAATCCCGTTTTCCCACGAGATCGTCGAGGTATTCGCCGCGCGAGATGCGGGATCCGTGATCGCCGTGAATGATGATCACGGCATCGCGGAAGTTCTCCGACCGCTCGAGCGCGGCCATGAACTTGTCCAGTTCATTGGCCAGACAGCGAACCTGTGCAAAATACCGGGTGTAAAAATCAAGCCGCCTCTGCTCCTGCTGCGAAGCGGGAAGGTTCGCAATACCGTGCCCGTCGGTGCTGCCACTGAGGACACAGCTCTCCTGCAGCAGATAAGGCGAATGCGGTACAAGGAAATACCCGAAGACATGCGTGCCGCGAGGAACCGACGCGGTGAATCGTGTGAACCGTTCGAACCATTCGGGAAAACGCTGAACATCGTAACGCCCGCCTTCGAGCGCAACGGTCACATCCACCTTCTCCGCCGGGAGCCCGTAGGCGCGGGCGAGAATCGTTTCGCCGAAGGAGGAGGTGTAGCTCGGTCCATACGCGCGAAAGATCGTCCGCCACAAGGCCACCCTCAGACTGGGCGAATCGATCGTTTTCGCTCCCGGATCGAACGAGTCGAAGGTCTCGCACAGGTCGATACTCCTGTTCTGACAGAAATTAAGGTATACCGCTTGAAACACCGCCGTGCGATAGCCCCGCCTGGCCATGTCATCGAAGTACTCATTGGCGACGACGTTGTACTTCCTGGCCTTCGCATCGAACCTCAAATCCCCAATCGACTCGAGGCCCGTCTGGCCGAGATATCCCGCGTTCATCATGTGGGGAATCGACTCGGCGGTGTAGTAGGAGCGGCTATAGACGGAGCCGAACGTGCGAAAGGAGTGCTTCTCGCCGAAATCCAGCAACGCCTGCCGTGTCGCGGACGCACCCGGCAGATCGTCGGCCATCGCTCCTACAGACATCAACTCATCGAGAACGAGGTGGACCACAATGGGCAGGTCCTCGTTGAATTGCCCGGACTCCTTCCATTTCTCCGACAGACGGTCGCCTTTCTCGGCCACGCGATCAGGGCGCAATTTGGGAATCGGTGCGGTCACCAGGATGCTGACGAACAGGACCAGCACGAACACCAGCAGAATCGAGGGAAGATGAGCGCGCAGCAACCAGAATGCGGTCGTCAGTACGAGCGCGACGGCCACAATGCCGGCCGCCGGAGGCAGGATCGCGGCAAAAATGGCCCACACGAGAATTCCCGCGATGGTGCTACTTACCAGGAGCGCCAGGGCAGCCCGGGTTCGATGAGGAGTTCCGGGTTGCGCTTCACGGTCTGCAGTTGTCGGCAAGTCGGCCTTCCTGCGAGTCATCTCGAAAAAGTACCGCAGACGACGTAGTCGAAGTGCTGTTGGAAATAGTTCGGCTGATCTCTCCAGAGGGCTTCGCATCCCGAGCCCGCGATCTTCTTCGGCGGACGCGTGCTCTCCGATCGCAGGTCCGTAATGCCGAGCATGTAAACCCACTCGTTCTGACCCACAGCCGATCCGCCCTCGTAGTCATACTGGGGAGGTACGAGAAAATAGACATACTGCCGACCGCCTCTCGGATCACCATTCGCGGCTGATTCATTGTCAGGATCGACGGGCACTGACGCTACCGTGCCGCTCTCCACGAGAAAGTCGAGAAACATCCTGCCGTCTCCGTCGCCGTCTTCTCCTGATACGTCCCAATAGCTCTGCCAGAAAGTGTTGCTGTCGGACCGTTCCGCCTCCCCGTATTCGCTTGGTGCCGGCAACGGACCGGCCGTGGCCAGATACTTCTGCAGCGCCTGGCGGATCTGGAGCAGATCCGCCACACGCCGTCGGTCCTGCTGCCCATGAATGCGAACTGCCTCGGCCTCCTTTGCGGCGAGCTCGGCAGCTTCGCGTTTGGCAGCACGGGCAAGGGTTTCAGGAGTGATGTCGAATGTGCCGCAAACCACGTAGTCGAAATGCTGCTGGAAGAAATTGGGAGCATCTCGCCAGAGACACTGGCATCCGGAACCGGCTACTGTAGTGGGAGGACGTGAGAGGTCGCCTTCGATGTCCGTGATCGCGAGCATGTAAAACCAGCGGTTCGGACGCGCGTCACACACACCGTCGGTCCCGTACGTGTAACCGGGCGGCACTACGAAGTACACATACTGCTTGCCGCTGCGGGGGTCGTCGGCGGCCGCCTGATTCACAGGATCCACCGGCACGGATGGCAGGATTCCGGCGTCGACGAGGAACTCGAGAAACGGCCTGCCGTCGGCATTCCGATCCTCGGACGAGACGTCCCACCAGTCCTTCCAGAATTCCTGCGGTCCGCTGGCTTCGCCGTATTGGGTCGGAATCGGAAGCGAACCGACTCGGGCAATGTGCTCTTCCAGCGCGGCCTGGATCGCGCGGATGTCGGAGACACGCTGTTCGTCTCTTGCCGCCTGCCTGCGGAGCTCGGGACGAAGATGCTCGAACACATCGGACAGACGGAACGTGACATCGATGAACACGAAGGCGCACAGCGCCAGTGCTCCGACTCGAAGCCACATCGGGCCGAGCGCGGCGAGAAGACCCGCCGCGATGGCGATCGCGAGCGTGATCCCGATGATCGGCAACGTGGCCGGATGAGTCACCGCAATGCGCAACGAGCCCAGAACCTGGTACAGGAGGGCGAACGCCGTCAGCACCGGTACCAGGAACGACGCTACGCGCTCTTTCATCGGCAACAAGACCTCGTTGCTAAGAGTTGAGGGTCATCTCGATCGCTGGAACCAGCCCAGAATTCGGCGCCAATAGAGACGCAGGGCGAAGCCGGCCGCCGCAACTCCCGCAATCAGGCTCTGAACAACGAGGCTTCCAGTTCCGGGATCGAGATACGCAAAAGCGCTGGGCGGAAAGACTACGACCCACAAGAGAACGATGAGAACCAAGTGTGCTCTTCTAATGGGAATCCCTCGCTGTCTGAATCAATATGCTGCCCTTGAATCCAACGTATAACACGGGAGATCGTGATCGATTCAAACGTACGTAGCCGATCCTGCGGACGCGTTCGGTAGACGATCCCGTCTACAATCCCCCTCGAATGACTCGCGACTCCTCTCCCTGCTTCAAGACCACCCTTCCCTCCGGCCTCACCGTGCTGGTGGAAACGCTGCCGTACGTCCGCTCGGTCGCGTTCGGGTACTACCTGCGCAGCGGCTCCGCGGTTGAATCCGAGGAGCACGGCGGCGCGTCGCACTTCCTCGAGCATCTCGTGTTCAAGGGAACGGAGAAGCGGAACACGCAGGAGATCGCGCAGGTCATCGATCGCCTCGGCGGCGACGTCGACGCCTTCACCGGCAAGGAGTACACCTCCTTCTACGCGCACGTCCTCGATGAGCAACTCCCGATGGCACTCGATCTCCTCACCGAGATCGTGACGTCGCCGCGCTTCACGAACGACGATGTGGAGATGGAACGCGGCGTCATCCTCGAAGAGATCAAGATGGTCGAGGACACGCCGGACGATCTCGTCCACGAGATTTTCGTCACCGCATTCTGGCCCGACCATCCGCTCGGACGCCCGATCCTCGGCACCGAGGAAACGATCGCGCGCCTGCCGCGGACGAAGATCATCGAGCACTACAAGGAGACGTTCCAGCCCTCGAACGTCATCTTCGCCGCATCAGGAAATCTCACGCCGGACGATGTCGTGCCGTTTCTCGAGAAGCACTTCCCCGTCGGGACGCGCGAGCCGTTCCGCCGCGAGTGGAGCGCGCCGACGCCGAATCAGCACGTGATCCTCCGCGAGAAGCGCGAGCTCGAACAGGTCCATCTCTGCCTCGGCTCACGCGGCTTCCCGCAGCAAGGCCACGAGCGCTATGCCGCCGCGCTCTTCAACGCCGTCCTCGGCGGCGGCATGTCCTCGCGGCTCTTCCAGCGCATCCGCGAACAGGAAGGTCTCGTCTACAGCATCGCGTCGTATCACAACGGCTATCTGCACGGCGGCTACGAAG
>DASYLL010000182.1:0-10234 GCA_036009605.1 Thermoanaerobaculia bacterium
GCGCCCGAGATCTGCACGGTCGACGTGAAGCTGGCTCCGGGGTGCAACGACATGTCGCCGGCACAGAAAGCGACCGCGATGTCGATGAAGGTGCCGAGCTCCGAAGAGTCGAGACACTGTCCGAGTTGCAACGAAGTGTGCGGTGCGCTGATGTGGACGTCGTCCGGCGATTCCTCGCTGTAGAACGCCGAATACGCGAGACCCGTACACGCGGTCGTGCCGGTGTTCGTGGTCGTCGCGGTACACGCGCTCGGTGCGCCGTTGGCTCCCGGATGACAGGCGACGGTCAACGAGAGATCACACGACTGGGCGATGACGGGCGAGGTGACGAACAGCGCGAGGGCACACAGCAAAAGACGTCGCAGCACGAGAAGCCTCCGTGATCGATTCGAGAACAACAACTGCGCGACACTCTGGCGAGCGGCGCTTACGGGATGCTTACGAAGGCGTATGTTACGCTCCGCGCCGTTTTGCGTCGGATACTTCCGTTCACAGGAATCGCGCTGTTCGTGCTCGCCTGGCAGGTCGCGATCGTCGCCTCGCCATCGACGATTGTGCCGACGCCGTGGCAGTCGCTGCTCGCAATCGTCGAGCTCGCGCAGAAGGGTCTCCTCGTCCGCTACATGGTCGCCTCCCTCTTCCGCGTCACCTGGGGCTACCTCGGCGCTCTGCTGATCGCCGTCCCATTTGGCGTGATGCTCGGCCTCTGGCGCCGCGGGGAGTTGGCCGTGAATCCGATGCTGCAACTGCTGCGTCCGATCTCGCCGCTCGCCTGGATTCCGATTGCGATCCTCTGGTTCGGTGTCGGTGACGTCGCGGCGATGTTTCTCATCTTCCTCGCGTCCGTGTTGCCGCTGACGATGACGACCGTACACGCGGTGCACAACATCGAAGGCGTGCATCTCGCGGCGGGACGCAATTTCGGATTGACGTCGCGCGAGCTCGTGCGCAGCGTGATCTTTCCCGCGATTCTTCCGCAGTTGATCGTCGGCATGCGACTGACGCTCGGCATCGCCTGGCTCGTCGTCGTCGCCGCCGAAATGATCGCCGTCAACTCCGGCCTCGGGTTTCTCATCATCGACGCGCGCAACGCGGGTAATCGCTATGACCTCGTCGTAGCCGGCATGATTCTCATCGGCGTGATCGGCGTCGGCCTCGACGCGTTGATGCGGCGACTCGAGCGTTTGCCCGGCGTGCGCTGGGGATACGTCCAGCCTTAGCCGGCCGGCCGGCAGCGCCAGCTGCTCCGCCGGTGGCACGTACGGCTGCCAGGTGGGTTCGTTCTGCCAGGCAGTTTCCTAGACCAGATCGACGGCGAGCTTCTCTTTGCCGAGGACGTTCTCGATCTCGACGCGCAACGGGACTTGTGTGCCGCGCTCTACTGGCAGCAATCGCGACAACTCGCGGATGTCTCGCGCCCACGACGTGACCGGAACGAACGGACCGTTGCTGATGATCGTGGTCTCATCGAGATGCGCTTTGAAGTAGATGATCACGGCGCCGAGGGAGCCGGAGTCGGTGATTTGCAGGTTCACGATCGATGGCTGGCTCGTGCTCTCGCTCCAATCTTCATAGAGATTGATGTCGAGCAAACGGCATTCTTGCGTGAGAATTTTCGACTTGAGAAAACCACCTTCGAAGACACTGATCGGACGCCGGAACGCACGCGACTCGAGCGCTGCGATTTTTTTCGCGACCGGATCGAAATTCACGCCGTACATACCGCTGAACTCAGCCGTTTCGAGCAGCGTGCGGTCGCGACTCGCATACGGTTTGTCTTCGACCTCGACGCCGATGCAGAACACTTCGAGCCGATCGGGGAGCAGTCGCCCTCCCGGTTTCAACAGACGGCGTCTCGCGTCGTCGATGTAGAAAAGAAGGTTTTCGGCAAACGGGTCGATGCCGAGGATTTCGTGAATGAGTACATCGGCGGGCTCGTCGACGCTGATGTCGCGACTGTTGCCGAGACGGAGATCGACGATTGAGTCGCAGCCGTTGGCGGTGAACATTTCCTTTGCCACCGCGGCAATGGCGCTTTCCTCGATGGCCGTGACTTTCGTTGCACCCGCTTGCGCGGCGAAGATCGAAAGGATGCCGGTGCCGCAACCGACTTCGACGACGCTTTTCCCTGCGACGTGTTTACTGATCGCGGCCTTGTAGCTCATGACGCGATAGTTGTCGCGGAGCATGAAGTGATGGTTGAGCACCGACGCGAACCCGCTCGTGGCCAGCGACGCCTCAGTCGCTGCCCCGTCCGCGGGAGTGAGGAAATTTCGTTCGACGAGCATCTCGACAACGACCGCGAACCCGTCCGCGTCGAGCTCCCAGTTCTTCTGCAACTCCGCGAGCGCCGTCTTCGGCGACGCCGGTTGCGCGAACGCGCCCAGCACCGGGATCGCATCGATCGCGATCTCGTCCGGAATGCGCGAAACGGAATTGCTCGCCGCCAGCACTCCGGTGGAGGTGATGTGGAACGTCAGCGATTTCGAAACGACGTACGGTTGTTCCCAATTCACGCCGATGCTCCCTCGTAGCCGTGTAGATGCATTGGAGACTTGCCATCATGCCTGCAAAAATCTGAGGAGGGCGGTTACGGGTAGGGAAACATGCCTTCGCGGTCCTCCCATTGAGGAGAGCGGTGATCGTGATTTCGGGAATGGTTCGATACGGGATTGTCGGGTTGATCTGCGCTGTCGCTGCGACGAATCACCGGCGGTGTAGGCAGTGACCATGAGGTCATCCCCGCTGAACTCGAACCCCGCCTGAGCACGCCTCTGCGATCCAGCGCATCCGCGTCTCGGGACGAATTGTTCGAAGCGCTTTATGCGCTCGGAACTGCTCGCGCACGAGCTGGAAATTGGGCAGGAGCGATTCAGGCATTCGGCCGGGCGCTGCGCAGGGCTGAGGGATCCGATGGCCCTTTGATCGATGAGGCCGCAGTCTGGAACGATCTCGCGGTAGCCCAGTACGAGGCCGCGGCAAATGGCGACGATGTCCAACTCATTGCCGCGCTTGATTCGATCGAGCGAGCATGGCCGCGCGCGCCGGTCGTCGTTCTCGCCAGTTGCAGTACCGGCGACGAATCCGACGGCACCACGACGATCAGCCTTTCTTCCGCGTTCGTGAGTGCAGGCGCGTCCGCGGTCATCGCGTCGCTCTGGCCGGTCGATGACGGGAACACCGCACGGCTGATGATCGACTTCCATCACCATCTGTCGCACGGAGTCACACCGGCAGAAGCTCTGTCGCGCGCACAACAATCAGCGATTGCGCGCAACCAGAACGTCGCTTCGTGGGCGGCGTTTCAGGTACAGATGTAGACATCTCTCGTGCTACCCTCCGCGCGATTTTGAAAGTCCTTTTCCGCAACATCGGCATGACGTTCGGAAACGTCCGGGTTCTCGACGACATCAATCTCTCCGTCTCCGAAGGCGAGTTCGTCTGTCTCCTCGGACCCTCCGGATGCGGCAAGTCGACGCTGCTGAACATCGTCGGCGGCTTTCTTCAACAGACCGAAGGCGAAGTAACCATCGATGGCGAGCATGTCACCGAGCCCGATCCGCGCCGCATCTTCGTCTTCCAGGAGCGCGGCGTGTTTCCGTGGCTCACCGTCGAAGAGAACATCGGCTTCGGACTCTTCCGCATGGCCGAGAGCGAGAAGCGCGCACGCATCGCGCATTACGTCCAGATGGTCGGACTGCGCGGGTTCGAGCAGTCGTATCCGCGCGAGCTTTCCGGCGGCATGAAACAGCGCCTCGAAGTGGCGCGCGCACTCGCGGTCGATCCCGACGTGCTCTATCTCGACGAGCCGTTCGGCGCGCTCGATTCCATCACGCGCCTGCAAATGCGGCGCGAGCTGCTTCGCATCTGGCAGGCGGAGAAAAAGACGATCCTCTTCGTCACGCACGACATCGAAGAATCGGTGCAGCTCGCGGATCGCGTGGTCGTGCTTTCCGCGCGTCCCGGAAAAGTGCGGCGGATCGTCGACATCGACATCCCGCATCCGCGCGATCTCTCCGACCCGCGCTACATCGCATTGCGCGATGAGATCTTCGGCGAGATCGGACTCGCACATCAGATATGAAACGCGTGCTGCCACCGCTGTTCGTCGCGGCGATCGCGCTCGGGCTCTGGCACGCCGCGGTCGTTCTCACCGGCACGAAAATCTTTCCGTCGCCGCTCGCCGTCGCGAAGGGACTGCGCCAGCTTCCGCATCTCGCGTCGTACATCGGTGACTCGCTTTTCCGCGTCGGCGCCGGGTATCTCGCCGCCGTGATTCTTGGAGTTCCGATCGGTCTCGCCCTCGGATGGTGGGCACCGCTCGCACGCGCGGCGAATCCCCTGATCCAGATGCTGCGCCCGATCTCGCCGCTCGCATGGATGCCGCTCGCCGTGATCTGGTTCGGCGTCAGCAACCTCGCGCCGATCTTTCTGATTTTTCTCGCGTCGTTCTTTCCCGTCGTCGTCGCGACGATGAACGGCGTGCGCAACGTGCCTCCCGTCTACATTCAGGCCGGCCGCAATTTCGGATTGAGCACGCCCGCGTTGATGACGCGCGTGATCGTCCCCGCCGTGTTGCCGCGCATTCTCGTCGGACTGCGTATCTCATTCGGCGTCGCCTGGCTCGTCCTCGTCGCCGCCGAAATGATCGCCGTCGACTCCGGCCTCGGCTACCTCATCATCGACGCACGCAACGCCGGCAAACGCTACGACCTTGTCGTCGGCGGCATGCTGCTCATCGGCATGATTGGTCTGTTGCTCGATACTCTGATTCGCCTGACCGAGCGACTGCAGTTCGTGAGGTGGGCCTTCAATGACTGAGAAAGGAGGGATCCTGATGACCAACACGCGCAAGATCGCGCTGCTCGTCTTCGCCTGGGTAGCCGTGATCACGGCCGCGCATCTGGCGACGAACGTCGACTGGACGGTGCTGCTGAACGACCGCCTGCCGGAGAGCCAGCGCAAGCTCAACGTCGCGTACATCCCGGTGACGTGACACCTGGCGTGCCCGGTGACGGACTACATCTCCGCCTACTCGAAGTCGGGTCATCTGTTCATCCCTCGCATGTTCCAGGGATTTCCCGAGATCAAAGAAGCGCTGATCTCGAATCAGATGCAGGCGGCGTTCATGGTCGCACCAATGGCCATCGCCCTGCGTGCTCAGGGCGTTCCAGTGAAGATCGTCTACCTCGGACACCGTTACGGCAGCGCCGTCGTGGTGCAGAAGAACGGACCGGTGAAGTCGTTCGCCGACCTGAAGGGGAAAGTTGTCGCCATCCCGAGCCGCTTTTCCGATGAGCGCCTGATCCTCTTCAAGGCGATGGAACAGCACGGCATGAGTGCCGAGGACATCCGGATGGTGGAGATGGCGCCGCCGGATGTTGCGGGCGCGCTTGCGGCGGATGCGATCGACGCATTCTCGATGGGGGAGCCGTATCCATCGCAGGCCGAGATGGCCGGCTTCGGGCGCGTTCTCTTTCACGCGCGCGAGTACTGGCCGGATTACATCTCGTGCGTGCTCGTCGTGCGCGACGACGCGATTCAGAACAAACCTGAAGCGGTGCAGGTGCTCGTCGACGGCATCGCGCGCTCGGGACTGTGGCTCGAGAATCCGCCGAAGCGCCAGGCGCGCCGCGAACATGCCGCGGATTTCGTCGGACGCTTTTACTTTCGCCAGGATCCGCGTCTGCTCAAGTGGGCGCTGACGAATCCGATCGATCGCGTGCAGTACCAGCCGCTGACTCCGCTGCGCAAAGACTTCGAGCTGATCGTTCGTCTGATGCGCAAGACCGGCGTGCTCGACCGCGACATCGCCTTCGAGGAGTACATCGAGACGCGCTTCGCCGAAGGGGCGAAACATCAGACCGAGTGGCGCTACGAGCCGGGCGACGCATACGCGGAGTGACACGCAACCAAATGGTTGCACGCGAATCGCGACGTTGTTAATATGCAACTCGGAGGTTGCATGATGACGAGTATTGCTGAGTTGGCCCGCATCGACCGAACGGTCGACATCAAGGCGTCGCCGGAGCGTGTTTTCCGCGCGCTCACGAGCGTCGATGAAGTCTCGAAATGGTTCCGCGTGGCGATCGAAGGAGAGATCGCGCCGGGCAGCAGCGTCTGGATGACGTCGACGAACGAGGGGTTCGCCGGGCAGCGCTGGCAGGTGCACATCAAAGAGATGACGCCGCCGACGCGATTCGTGTGGGAGTGGCATCCCGGCGAAATGGATCCGACCGTCGACTATTCGAAGGAGCCGCGGACGCTCGTGACGTTCACGATCGAGCCGACGGAGAACGGCACGCGTCTCAGCGTCGCCGAAACCGGCTTCGACGAGATCACGCTCGAGCGCCGCGCGAAGGTGCATTCGGACAACACGCAGGGCTGGGCGGAAGTCATCGTCTGGATTCGCGACTATGTCGAAGCGGCGAGCTAAAAACTGGTCGGCGAGTGCCGCGCTGCTGTTCGCGGCACTCGGCGACCAGACCCGCCTGGAACTGTTGCAGCGGCTCTCCGATGCCGGCCCGGCCTCGATCTCAATCCTCGCCGAAACGTTCTCGATGACGCGACAGGGCGTCACGAAGCATCTGAACGTTCTCGCCGAAGCGGGCGTGATCGAAGGCCGCCGCGCCGGGCGCGAGCATCTCTGGGCGCTCAACCCGGAGCGATTGGCGGAGGGGCTGGCGTGGCTCGAGGTGATCGGGCGTGGGTGGGATGACGCGCTGGCAAGGTTGAAGCGTCATCTCGAGGAATGACGCTCGCTTCTTGACATGCTACAAACGTAGCACTATGTTATGTCCGTAGCACGGAGGACGGGACATGGTGTCACCCACGTTGTCGCGCAGAGAGCGGGAAATCCTGGAGGTGATCTTCGCCATCGGCGACGAAGCCTCCGCGGAAGAGATCCGCGAACGGCTGTCGGATCCTCCGAGCTATTCGGCCGTCCGCGCCATGCTCACCAAACTCGAAGCGAAGGGCGCCGTAAAACATAAGGAAAAGGGACTTCGCTACGTTTACTCGCCGACCATGGCGCGCGGCAAGGCGCGCAAATCGGCGTTGCGGCGCATGGTGGACGTCTTCTTCGAGGGTTCGAAGGAACAGGCGGTGACGGCGCTGCTCAACGAGGAACGCTGGAGCGATGACGAGCTCGACGAGCTCTCGAAAGAGATCGAGCGCGTGCGGTCGGAACGGAGGAAGTCATGACGGCCCTGCTCGTGAAGTCGACGTTGGCCATCGTCGCCGCATTGCTGCTCGTGACGCTGACGCGCCGCTCGCGCGCTTCGTTGCGGCATCTGATTCTCGTCGCGCTGTTCGCGTTTCTGCTGTTGCTGCCGGCGGTGCAGTGGAGTGCGCCCGCCTTGCAGATTCAGGTTCCTGAGACGACGCTCATTCGAGCGATGGGCTCTCAGCCCGTCGTTCTTAACGCCGAAGCACCCAGGACGAATGTCGACGGGCTGATAGCCCCTCGCTCCAGTGTCACGAACTGGCTTTTCCTCGCGCTGCGCGGATATCTCGCAGTGGCCACGCTTCTGCTGGTGTGGCTCGCGATTGGTGTGATGCGGTTGCGGCGGATGGCTGCGTCGGCCGAGGTGTGGCTGGAGGGGACGGCGCGGATGAATGAGATTGCGAACGAGGCGAACATCCGCCGCTCCGCGCTCGTCGTCTTGTCGCGCGATGTCGCCGTGCCGATGACGTTCGGCTTTTTCCGCTCGATCATCGTCGTGCCGTACGCGGCGCGCGAATGGAGCATGGACGAATTGACGCGCGCGCTGCGTCACGAGCTCGAACACGTTCGTCGCGAGGACTGGCTGCTGCAGTTGATCGCACGCGTTGCGTGCGCGTTGTACTGGCCGCATCCGTTGATCTGGCCGGCGTGGCGGCGTTTCTGCCTCGAAGCGGAGCGCGCGTGCGATGACGCGGTGATCGGCTCGAGCGAGCCGACCGTCTACGCGGGACAGCTCGTGTCGCTCGCGCGAAACGTGCGCCGATTCTCGGCGGTTCCTGCGCTCGGCATGGCGTCGCGCAGCAAGCTCGCGCAGCGCATCGACGCGATTCTCGATCCGAAGCAACGTCGCGGTCCGCATGGCGAGCTGTCCGCGGCGATCGTGGTCGTGCTGCTGCTCGCGCTGCTCGTCTATGTCGCGCCGGCGAAGCTCACCGCCGCCGCGAGAGAGATCGCAAAGAGCGATGCCCACGAGCTCGTTCTCGAAAGACCAGCCCTCGGCGACGTGATGGTCAAGCTCGCGGAGAGAGGCGATATCCACAATCTCGAACGCCTGCTCGATGCCGGCTTTGATGTCGACACGGTCACGCACGGCGATGGCACTGCGCTCATCGGTGCGGCACGCGCCGGTCAGGTGGAAACGGTCGAGTTCCTGCTCGATCGCAAGGCCGATCCGAACGTCACGTGCGAGGGCGATGGCGGTCCGCTCATCGCCGCCGCCGAATACGGCGATCCGACGGTTGTCAATCTGCTGCTCGACGCCGGTGCGAAGATCGACGAGATCGTGCCGGGCGATGAGAACGCGTTGATGGGTGCCTCCGCGCGCGGTCACGTGGATATCGTGCATCTGCTCATCACGCGCGGCGCCGACGTCAACGCGCGTACGTACGAGAGGGGCGATCTGCGCACGCCGCTCCGCCTCGCGCGCCGCAATGCGCACGAAGAGGTCGCGCGCATCCTCATCGCAGCTGGCGCAAAGGAATAGCCGAATGATCGCAACGCTGTTCCTCGCGGCCACATTGGCCGCTCCGATCGACGTGCGTCCAACCGAAACGCCGATCCGCATCGACGCGCGGCTCGAAGAGCCCGCGTGGGCCGCGGCCACGCCGATCCCTGTCGCATACGAGTGGTACCCCTCGGACAACGTCGCCGCGCCGGTGAGTACCGAGGCGCTGGTTACGTATGACGATCGCAACCTCTATGTTGCGTTTCGCGCGAAAGACCCGCTGCCGGCGCGGATTCGCGCACGATTTCACGAACGCGATGCAGCGGTCGACGACGATCTCGTCGGCTTCTACATCGATCCGTTCAACGACGATCGCCGTGCCTATCAGTTCCGCATCAATCCCCTCGGCGTGCAGATCGATGCGATCAACAGCGACGTCGAAGGGACCGAAGATTTCTCGTGGGATGGCATCTGGGATTCGGCGGGGATGGTGACGAGCGACGGCTACGTCGTCGAAATCGCGGTGCCGCTGCAACAGTTGCGCATCCCGTCGCGCGGTGGCGCGCAGACGTGGGGATTCCTCGCCATCCGCGAATGGCCGCGCGATGTGCAGCATCGGCTGCGTTCCGTGCAGACGGATCAGAATCGCAACTGCCTCGTCTGTCAGTTTCAGGACCTGCGCGGCTTCGACACGAAGGCGAGCGGCCGCAACATCGAGATCACGCCGACGCTCACCGGCACGAACGACGATGCGTTCGACGCAGGCATTTCCGCGCGATGGGCGATCACTCCGGGCACGTCATTGCAGGCCACGATCAATCCCGATTTCTCTCAGGTCGAAGCGGATGCCGCGCAACTCGACGTCAATACGCGCTTCGCGTTGTTCTTTCCGGAGAAGCGGCCGTTCTTCGTCGAAGCATCCGATTTCTTCGACACGCGATTGCAACTCGTCTTCACGCGCACGATTGCCGATCCCGCGGCCGGATTGAAACTGACCGGAAAGAGCGGCCCGCATTTGTACGGCGCGCTATTTGCGCGCGACGAGATCACGAACATTCTCATCCCGGGCGATGAGTCGTCGGACTTCGCGTTCCTCGATAGTGCATCGACGTCCGGCTTCGCGCGCTATCGCGCGGAGCTGGGAAAATCGGCGACGATCGGCGGACTGCTGGCCTCGCGTCGCGGCGACGATTACGAGAACACCGTGATCGCGACCGACGGCTATCACCGCGTCACCGAGCAGGACAACGTGCGTGTGCAGATCGCGGGCTCGCGCACGTCGTATCCGGGTGCGATCGCCGCGGAGTTTGCGCAGCCCGATGGCTCGTTCACCGGCCACGCACTGCGCGCGAGCTACAGTCACAGCGATCGCGATTGGGACTGGAGCGCGGACTACTCGGAGCTGTCGCCGGAGTTTCGGGCCGACAGTGGATTCATCAGCCAGGTCGGCGTGCGCACCGGCGAGCTGTACGTCGAGCGCCGCATCCGCGGAGGAGAAGATCGCTGGTTTCGTAATCTCTATCTGACCGGCGGCTTCGACAGCACCAAACAATACGACGGCGACT
>DASYLL010000183.1:0-7087 GCA_036009605.1 Thermoanaerobaculia bacterium
CCTCGGCCGCTACCTCAAACGCGTCCTCCGCCACAACACGGCGCTCGTGCGCATCCTGCTGCTCTCGGTGTTGCTGCAGCTTTTCGCGCTCGCGGTTCCGCTGCTCACCGGCGTCGTCATCGATCGCGTCATTCCGCGCGGCGATCATCAGCTCTTCTGGATTCTCGCATCCGGCGCCGCGGCGCTCGTCGGATTCTCCGCGTTCGCGACGTTCATTCGCGGGCACATCCTGCTCGCGCTGCGCACGCGTCTCGACGCGCAGCTCACGACTGATTTTCTGGAGCACCTCGTCCACCTGCCGTTCTCGTTTTTTCAGCAACGCTCGGCCGGCGATCTGATGATGCGCGTCGCCAGCAACTCGACGATCCGCGAGATCATCACGTCCGCCGTTCTCTCCGGCGCGCTCGACGGATTGATGGTCGTGTCGTACCTCGCGCTCGTGCTGATCGCGGACGTGCGACTCGGCATCGTCGTCGCGGTGCTCGCGGTTCTGCGCGTCGCGATTCTCGTCGGCGCGATGGGTCGCCGCCAGCGTCTCACTACCGAAGCGTTGCAGGCGCAGGCCGCGGCGCAGAGCTACGAGATCCAGATGTTGTCCGGCATCGAGGCGCTCAAAGCGTGCGGTGCGGAACGGCGTGCGGTCGATGCGTGGTCGCACCTGTTCGTTCGTCAACTCAACGTCTCGCTCGCGCGTGGCCGCCTCGATGTGCTGGTCAGTTCGCTGTTGGACGGACTCGGCATCGCGTCGCCGGTGATCGTGCTGCTGTACGGCGGCGTGCGCGTGATGGAAGGCGATCTCACGCTCGGCACGATGCTGGCGCTGGCTGCGCTCGCGGCGGGATTCCTCGCACCGCTGTCGACGCTCGTCGCCAACGCATCGCAGTTCCAGCTCCTCGGCAGCTATCTCGAACGGCTCGACGACGTGCTCGCAACGCCCGCCGAACCGCAGGGTCGCGAACATCCGCGGCCGACGTCGTTCGCGGGACGCGTCGCACTCGATGATGTTTCGTTCCGCTACGGCCCACTCGTGCCGCCTGCGCTCATCGACGCGACGTTCGAAGTCGAGCCGGGCTCACTCATCGCCATCGTCGGACCATCGGGCTCCGGCAAGTCGACGCTCACAGGATTGATGGCAGGACTCCTCACGCCGAACAGCGGACGATTGCTCTACGACGGACGTCCCTTCGATCAATACCCGCGCGAATGGCTGCGCTCGCAGATCTCATACGTTCCGCAGCATTCGTATCTCTTCGGCACGAGCATCCGCGCGAACATCGCGCTGCAGGATCCGTCCGTTCCATTCGAACGCATTGTCGATGCCGCGAAGCTCGCGGAGATTCACGACGAGATCGCATCGCTACCGATGGGCTACGAGACCGTGCTCGCCGACGCGGGCGCGTCGCTCTCCGGCGGCCAGCGACAGCGCATCGCACTCGCGCGTGCGCTGGTCGGTCGTCCGCAGATGCTCATCCTCGATGAAGCAACGAGCGCGCTCGACGCCGTCAACGAGCAAAAGATTCAGCGCAATCTCCGCGGTCTGCGCGCCACGCGCATCGTCGCCGCGCATCGTCTCAGCACGGTCCGCGACGCGGACCTGATCCTGGTCCTCGATCAGGGTCGCATCGTCGAATCGGGCACGCACGCAACGCTCGTCGCCCGCGACGGTCTCTATCGCCAACTGGTTTCCGCGCAACTCGAGAGCGCGGATGAAGCGACCCCATTCACCCCGCGCGCAAGCCACGCCTCTATTGGGGTCGAGGTGCGGCCGGCACGCATAACGGCTGTCAGGAAAGGAACTCCCCCATGAAGAAACTGATCACGAGCAAGCTGACCCTCAGCAAAGAGACTCTGCGCAATCTCTCCGAACGCGACCTGCAGGGCGCGGTCGGCGGACTCACTCTCGCGGCCTGTCCGCCGACCGGTCCGTCGAACTGTGAAACGTGTCCGACGGAAAGCTGTCTCACGGGTGGAAGTTGCCAGACCGCCACTCGTGGCCGCCTGTGCTGCTGATTCGTCGTCCCTAACGAGACGGCCGGGTCGCTCCCGGCCGTCTTCACCGGAGATTTGTAAACCATGTGGCAGCCGATTGCGAGTGCGGACACGAGCACCGAATACTGGAGCGCGATCTCCGACATCGAGCGCGTGCTTCGCGAGCGTGTCGAAGAGGACCGTCCCGATCCGAGCATGGCCGGCGGCGCCGCGGGCGAAGCGCTCTTTCTCGCGTACCTTCACGCGGCGGGCGGAAGTGCCGATGCCGCGGACCGCGCGCTCGAAGCGCTCGACGTCAGCATCGGCGCGCTCGCCGAACGGCATCTGCTGCCGACGCTCTACGCCGGCTTCTCCGGCGTGGGCTGGGTCGTCACGCACCTCACGCGCGAGTTGTTCGAAGGCGACGACGATCTCGCGGTCGAGATTGACAACGCATTGGGCCAGCTGCTCTCCGACGTGAATGACAAACCGCCGTACGAACTGATCGCCGGGCTCGCGGGCTACGGCACGTATCTCGTCGAACGGCTGCCGAATCCAGGCGCGGCGGCGTTGCTCCGTCGCATCATCGACCTCCTCGATGCCTCGCGCGACTCCGCATCAGGCACCTGGTTCACGAGCCCTGCCTGGCTCCCCGACTGGCAACGCGAGCTCATGCCCGACGGCTGCTACAACCTCGGCGTCGCCCACGGTATCCCCGGCGTCATCGGCCTCCTCGCCGCCGCATGGCGCGCAGGCCTCAGCGATCCGCGCATCCCTCGACTCACGGAAGACGCCGTGCGATGGCTGCTCACGCAGAAGCACCTTTCGATGGAAGGCTCGATCTTTCCCTCGCACGTTTCGCCCGACGGCGAGGCGCGTCCGACGCGCACTGCCTGGTGCTACGGCGATCTCGGCATCGCGGGCGTGTTGCTCTCCGCGGCGCAGGCCTTCGAGCGCAAGGACTGGCAGGAGGAAGCACTCGCGATTGCGCGCATCGCCGCGAGTCGCACCTTTGAAGAGACAAAGACGAACGACGTCGGGCTCTGCCACGGCGCGATCGGCCTGGGACATCTCTTCAATCGCATTCACCAGGCCACCGGCGCGAGCGACATGCGCGACGCCGCATTGACCTGGTATCGGCACGCGTTCGACATGCGGCGCCCGGGCGAAGGCATCGCCGGGTTTCTCACGTGGGTCGTCGAGCCGCCGAACGAAGGCTATTTCAAGGCCGAACGCGGATTTCTCGGCGGCGCCGCGGGCATCGGCCTCGCGCTGCTCGCCGCCGTCTCGAACGTCGAGCCGGTGTGGGATCGCGTGATGCTCATCGCCACGCCGCCGCGCAACGGAGCGAGCGTGCAATGAGCGACTTCATCCCATCCAACCTCGCCGTGATGCGCACGCCGCTGCTTCCCGCCGATGAGGTCGATGCTTGGAGCGCGAATTTGCGCGCGCCGCACGCGAATGATGCAGATCTCGAGAACGCGATTGCGGAGGATCGCGTTCTGCTGCGCACGCGACTGCAGTCGATTCTCGACCGTCCTGAAATCGAGGAAGCGATCTTTCTCGCGTCGCCGACGCTCGTGGAGAGCATCGAAGCATGGCGACGCGATCCCGAGTCGAAGAAAGGGCGGCGTACCGAACAGGGACTCGTGCGCTATTTCCTCCGCATGGCCACGCGGCCGACGCCGTTCGGCCTCTTCTCCGGCTGCACGGCGGGACGCGTCGGCGAGAAGACGCAACTCGCGCTTGCGCCGCGTGCCGACTATCGTCGCCACAGTCGCCTCGACATGGACTATCTCTTTGCTCTTTGCGAGCACCTCGCGCGCAATCCGGAGGTGCGTGCCGAGCTGCGGTTCCGTCCGAACTCGAGTCTGTACGAAGCAGGCGGGCGACTGCGCCTCGCGGAATCGCGCGTGAACGGCCGCATGCGCACGTATCACTTCGTGGCCATCGACGCCTTCGATGCGTTGCGCGAAACGCTGCAACGTGCCGCGAATGGCGCGCGTCTGCGCGAGCTCGCGGAAGCGCTGGTCGCAAGCGATCCGGAAGGCGAGATCACGCTCGATGACGCCGAAGCGTTTCTGCATGATGTCGTCGACAACCAGTTGCTGTTGCCCGAGCTCTCGCTGCCGGTGACGGGCGAGGAAAGCACGGTCGGTCTGCTTCGTCAGCTCGATGATCTGCAGAGCGCGGGCGATGCGCGAACGCGACTCGAGCACGCCGATCGCGCGCTCTCGCGGATCGACGCGGCCGGCATCGGCTCCTCGCCACAACGCTATCTCGAGCTCGCGTACGAGCTCGAACCGCTCGGCGTGCCGGTCGAACTGTCGCGCCTCTTTCAGGTCGATCTGATGAAGCCCGCGTGCGAAGTCGTGGTCGGGGAGACGGTGATCGCGGAATTGCTGCGCTGTGTCGAACAGCTGCATCGCATTTCGCGCGCGCGATTCGAGCGCTCGCTCGAAGAGTTCCGCAACGCGTTCGAGGATCGCTACGGATCGGATCGCGAGATGCCGCTGCTCGATGTGCTCGATGAAGAAAGCGGCATCGGCTTCGAGCGTTCCGCATCGGCCGGAGCGGAAGCGTCGCCGCTGTTGTCGGGGCTGTCGTTTCAGCGACGCGGCAATGCCATGAGCCAGTCGTGGGGCAATCAGGAGGCCGTGCTTCTGGAGATCTTCGCGCGCGCTCTCGCGGATGGCCGCACCGAAGTCGTGCTTTCCGAGGAGGACTTGAAGCTGCTGGAGAACCCGGAGCGGCCACCGATGCCGGATGCATTTCAGGCGATGGCAACGATCGCCGCAGCATCGACCGAAGCGATCGAGCGCGGCGAGTTCCGCCTCATGTTCCACGGCGCGATGGGACCTTCGGGCGCACGCATGCTCGGCCGCTTCTGCCACGTCGATGAAGCGATCCGCCAGGGAGTCGAACAGCATCTCGCGGCCGAGGAAGCGCTCCATCCCGGCGCGCTCTTCGCGGAGATCGTGCACCTGCCCGCCGGGCGACTCGGGAACATTCTCGCGCGCCCCGTGTTCCGCGAATACGAGATCCCCTACCTCGGCCGCTCCGGCGCTCCACGCGAAAAGCAGATTGCGCTCGACGACCTGTTCGTCACGGTCACCGGCGGTCAGATCCGCCTCCGCTCGCGCAGCCTCGATCGCGAAGTGATCCCGCGCCTCAGCACCGCGCACAACACGATGAGCGAGAGTCTTGGCGTCTACCGCTTTCTCGGCGCGCTGCAGGGCAGCGTCAACGTTCATTGGAACTGGGGACCGCTCGAATCCGCGCTGTTCCTGCCGCGCGTCGTCTGTGGCCGCGTGGTCGTTTCTCGCGCGCGTTGGCGCATTGGCGCGGCAGAAATTGGACCGATTGCGTCCGCGTCGGGCGCTGCGCGCTATCGACTGGTGCAGCGCTTCCGCGAACAGCACCGCATGCCGCGCCACGTCGTGCTCACCGACGCGGACAACGAACTGTTCATTGATTTCGAGAACACGCTCGCACTCGATGCGGTCATCGAGCTGATTCGCAATCGCCCCGAAGCGACGCTGACCGAGCTCTATCCCGCGCCGGATGAGCTCTGCGCGGAAGGACCGGAAGGTCGCTTCTACCACGAGCTGATCGTGCCGTTCACGCGCTGTCCTGTGCCGGTCACTGCATCGCTTTCCGATGTGAAAGCGCCCGCAATTTCCATCGCGCGCACGTTTCCTCCCGGCTCCGAGTGGCTCTACGCAAAGCTCTACACCGGCACCGCCACCGCCGATCGCGTATTGACCGAAGAACTAGACCCGCTGGCGGCGGCTGCGATCGCAAACGGTTCCGCGCAGCGATGGTTCTTCATCCGCTACAGCGATCCGAACTGGCACCTGCGCGTTCGCTTCCAGGGCGATCCGATTCTGCTGCGCGAGCATGTGCAACCTGCACTCGAAGCGATGGGACGACGCCTCTTCGAAACCGGCGCCGTCTGGAAACTGCAGTTCGATACCTACGAGCGCGAAGTCGAACGCTACGGCGGACCCGAAGCAATCGAGCTCGCTGAAGAGCTGTTCTATCGCGATAGTGAATCCGTCGTTGCGCTGCTCCAATCGATCAGCGGCGACGCCGGCTCCGATTTGCGCTGGCGCCTCATGCTCGCCGGTATCGACCGTCTCCTCGCCGACTTCGAATTCGATCTCGACGGGCGCCTTCGCGTGGCCCAGAGCGTGCGAGACAACTTCGCGCGCCAGTTCAACTACGACACGCTGCGCGACCGCTTGGCCGATCGCTTCCGCCGCGACCGCACGACGCTGCAACGCCTGCTCGACGACGACGCACGCATCCCCGCGCTCGAACAACGCTCCGAAGCGATCCGCGGGATCGCACGCGAGTTGCTCGCGCTGGAACGTCGCGGGCGATTGCAGTTGCCAATGAGCGCGATCGTGCCGAGCCTCATGCACATGTTCGTGAATCGCCTCAGCCGCTCCGCGGGACCGGAGCACGAGCTGGTGTTGTACGACTATCTCGTGCAGTTGTATCGGTCGAGATTGGCGCGTCGTTCCACGCGAGAGCTGGCGACGCCCGCAGCGGCACTCCGCTGATCCACCCATTAATGGAGCGGGTAGGGATTTCCTGCCTTCGGGGACTCCTAAGTTCAATAGACCCGTCCAAACGCATCTGACGGTTCACCGGAGGTCCCCATGCAGAGATTTCGTCAACGAGCTCTCGTCGGATTCCTCGTCCCCATCCTCATCGCCTCGCTGGCCGGCTGCGCGAGCCAGCCCGTGAAGCAGAACTGGGTGGTTGATTACAAATACGTCGACTTCGATCCCTTCCCGGGGATGAACGTGCAGGGCCGGGACGTCGCGTTGACGCCGCAGGACATCAATGGCCGCGTGATCTGGAATCTGTGGTCGGGCGACAACGCCGGCTTCTGGAACTGGCTTTCTCAATACGGCTTCGGCACTGGCGATCTCCTGAAAATGGTCGCGTCGCCACGGAACAAGCGTTTCCAGACGTACGGCATCTTCAATCAACCCGGATTCATGCAGCCGACACAGCCGGATGCATACGGCCTTCATATCGACGTGCCGCGCGAGGCGGGCTCGAAGTACGACATCGATAAACGTCTCGATCTCGCGACGTACGGCAT
>DASYLL010000184.1:0-23615 GCA_036009605.1 Thermoanaerobaculia bacterium
CCCCGCGATCTCATATCCATTCGCGCTCTTGCGCAACGCGGAGCAACGCGACGCCGCGACGCGCTTCCTCGCGCACCTGCACTCGAAAGCGGCGCTGCAGATTTTCGCCAAACACGGATTCCTCATCCGGTGAGCAGCGAAGAGCTCCAGATCCTCGGCCTCACGCTGCGCACGGCGGCGCTTTCCACGTTGCTCATCCTGCCGCCCGCGCTCGCAACGGCGTGGGTTCTCGCGCGCTATCGCTGGCGCGGCAAGTCGCTGATCGAAACGCTCGTCGCGCTGCCGCTCGTGATGCCACCCGTCGCGACCGGTCTGATTTTGCTCGAGATCCTCGGCCGACGTGGACCGGTCGGCGGATGGCTGCATCGCACGTTCGGCGTCGACATCGTCTTCACCTGGCGCGCCGTCGTCGCCGCGATGATGGTGATGTCGTTTCCGCTGCTCGTCCGCGCCGCGCGCGTCGCGTTCGAGGAAGTCAATCCACGACTCGAACAGATCGCCCGCACCCTCGGCGCCAGCAGCGCGCGCGTGTTCGTCACGATCACGCTGCCGCTCGCCGCGCGCGGCATCATCAGTGGAATGTTGCTCGCGTTCGCGCGTGCGATCGGTGAGTTCGGCGCGACGATCCTCGTGGCCGGCAACATCCCCGGCCGCACGAGCACGCTGTCACTCGCGATCTACAACCTCGTCCAACTCGGACGCGACCGCGAAGCCTTTCGTCTCCTCGGCATCGCCGTGGTGATTGCATTCATCGCGGTCTGGACGGCCGAGGCGTTTTTGCGGAGGACGAATGACGCTCATCGTGCGTGATGTCGTTCTGCCGCTCGCTGACTTCACGCTTGAAGTCTCGGCGACTTTTTCTCGCGGGACGACGGCGCTGTATGGGCCGTCCGGCGCGGGAAAGACGACGCTGCTCGAATTGATCGCGGGCATTCGCAAACCACGATCGGGATTCATCGGGATGGATGAACGTGTCGTCGTCGATGAGAACACGTTTGTTCCGCCGCGGCATCGGCGTGTCGGCTACGTGCCGCAGGACGATGCGTTGTTCCCGCACCTTTCGGTGCGGCAGAACGTGTTCTACGGCGGCGAGGCGAACGGCGATGACGTGATCAAGGTTCTGGAGATTGAACCGCTGCTCGATCGCAGCGTTCGCAAACTCTCGGGCGGTGAACGCAAACGCGTTGCACTCGCACGCGCGCTGGTGACGCGTCCCGATGTGCTACTGCTCGATGAGCCGCTCTCGGGCGTCGATCTCGCGTTGCGCGATCGCGTGCTCGAATACCTCGTACGCGTGCGCGATGAGCTGCCGGTGCCGACGATCTACGTCACGCATCACATGCAGGAAGTCGAGGCGATCTGCGAGGAGATCGTGGTTCTGGAGCGAGGACGGGTCGTGGAGCAGCGAACGATCGGCTGATTCACACGAATGACGCCGCGAGATACGCGAGATTTGGCACCTCGTGCTGACTCGCCGGATCCGCATACCCATGCGTCATCTCATACGACGCGTTCATGTTCGCCAGCGCCGCAGGAACCGCTTCACGCATGGCCGGCGAAAGTCGCGGCAGCACAGACTGGCAAACCGCGAGCACCGATCGCGCGAGCGTGGTCCCGCGCAGCGGCGCGAGATCGCCGGCGACGGTGCGATTGCGCACGCCATCGATGCGCATGATCACGTCGATCTGTGCGATCGGCATTCGCACCGCGCGAACGAGATTGCCTTCGACGCCGGCGATTGCGAAGAGATCGGTGTCGGAATCGAGCGCGGTTTGCGCGATCACGGCCATCCATCGCGGAAGGCCGTGCACCGAGCGTTCGCTCTGCACGAGCTCATAGAGAACGCGTGCGTAGTACTGGAGTGCGAAACGAAAGCACTCCTCTTCGCGGTGGACCGCGGAGCGATCGTCGATGTCGACGGAGAACGCGCGTCCCGCACCGGCGGAAATGCGCGCAGCAACCACCACTCTCGGCTCAGTCATGTCCAATGAAGAGGCAGGAGCCGCGATGCGACTCCTGCCTCGTTACCTACCGCGAACTGTGGGAAACGTCTCAGTACAGATCGTCGCGTGCCGCGCGGTCGTCCGCTTCGAGCGTGCGATTCGCCGCGTTGCAGGCGCTGACGCTCGGATACATCGTCGCGCCGGAAACGTTCGAGTGGCCGATGCCGATCACGTGACCGACCTCGTGGACCATGATGCCGTTGATGTCGTACTCGCCGCTGCAGGCGGGCTCGCCCGACGAGTAGAACTGATGGGCGGTGTTCGTATAGACGTCCGCGTCATTGATGCGATCGTCGCCGGCCTGCGTGGTGTAGTAACCGGTGAGCGTCGCGGCGAGGCAGCCGCCGGTGCAGATCGCGCCGTTCGTGTTCAGCATGATGGTCGCAGGCGCGGAACCGCGAACGGCCGCCGAGCTGGTGGAGCTCGAATTGATGATGCCCCACGCCGTGATGGCGCTGACGACAGCACTCACACCGCCGTTGCCGTCGGTGATCGTGGAGTTGCCGACGTTGTACGTACGGACGGTGATCGGGGTCGACGTCCAGCGGCGACGCGGCGAAAGAAGCACGTAGGCCAGCGCCGGCTGCGCCGTGGCCAGGACGATGATCGTGCAGATGAGGAGCGAGAGAATCCTTTGTGTCTTCACGGTTCGTTCTCCTTATTGCTGGCGCGAGCGGATGCCGCGGCCTTCGCCGGCGCGTGCCGCGTCGACCATTCCGGCGAACTCGTCGATCGTGAGGCCGATCTCGTCACCCGCGGCTTCGACTTCGAAGCGATGACCGCGGCCAACGCGTTCTTCGCCCTGCTTCACCGGATCGGCGACCAGAATCTCGATCCCCTGGCGATCGCGGACGAGATACTTGCCCTGGTTGTACGCGTGGATGCGAAGGTCGGTGCTGTTGTCCCATTCGGAGAGAAACATCACGACCTGCTCGCCGCGGCGGATGGCCGGGAAGCCGATCGCTTCCTGCGTGTAGCCATCGACCGTGCCGCCGACTTCGCGGACGACCAGCGTGTCGGGGCCGGTCGCGTCGCCGAAGTAGCGCGTCACGCGCAGCGTTGCGTAGGTGAAGATGACGTCATGCGATTCGTTCCATGCCGACCACGTGTCGATCACATGGCCGCGGACGGCGTACTTCGCCTGACTCGCAACAAGGTCGAACGGGACTTCCTGAAACTGCGCGGCGGAGAGGGGCAGTGCCGAGACGATCAACAGCGCGATGAGAGAGAGAGATCTGCGTTGCATTCGTTCCTCCTCCAAATTTGTACGACGGCGGCAGTCAGTCCAAACGCTGCACCATCTTTTGTTGGAGGGGCGGAAATAATCGGAAGTGTCTGAAATTGCGCGGGTTGCCTGTGCACGAGGTCGATTCAGGGAGGAGGCGGTGCCGGGTCAGCGGATGAGCCGAAGGAAGAGGATTGACCCGCCGTTGGGTCACAAACGATCAACGCGCGAAGCTGGTTCACGAACGCGCGGCCGGGGTGCATCGTCCCGACCAGTACCTCGCCGGACAACAGCAGATACGAACCCATCCCCTCGTAGGAAGAACGATGCGTCGGGCCACCGCGCTCGACGGTCCCGGACCAGCCCGTATCGGGTTCGGGCTCGCAATGAGTGCAAGCGTGCTTTGGGAAAGTGATCACAGAAATCACGAAATCCGCTTCTTCGGGCGTTGTCACCAGATGCACGCCGGGGAGTTCTTTGCGAATTCGAAGCGCCACGCGCTCGATCGTCTCGGGCTCCGTGAACATGTGCGGCATGCCAATGTGCGGTGGCTCGCCGATGAGAATGCGTTCGGTACACAGAAGGTCGGTCGAGGTCAGACCGAACTCCACGACTTCGCTGCGCGTCGCGGCGCATCCGAGGAGAGTCGTCGCGAGAGCGAGCGGTAGAAGAGTGAGCTTCATGCCCCGCTCTGCAGGTGTCTCACACTGCAACTTTTTCCACGAAAGAGTGCGGCGCAGGAACGTCTTCGCCGTGTTCGAGCAGACTCTCGAGATGCAACTCAATTGCCTCGCGAATGAGCTGCATGGTTTCATCCTTCGTCTCGCCTACCGCCGCGCAGCCGGGAAGATCGGGGACGTACGCTCCGAATGAGGTATCGCTCTGCTCCAGGATGACGAGGTATTCCATAGTGTTCGCCTGACTTTTCAACCCTGCCTGGTTCCAAATGCTTCCGAGCGTTCCGACCGGGACATCAACACTCGGCTTATCGGCGACGGTCACGGTACCCGGCTTTGATGGATGGCGAAACTGGCGATGGCTGCCGTATCGCCAACCGGGTCTGCTACGTCTACTGCCGGATTGCTCGATCCATCATGAAATCAATTGGTGCACAGCCACCGAATCATCCGGTCGAAGAGATCAACATTCTCCCTCTCCCCAACACGCTCGGCAGCCAACGCAGATACCTCACGCACACACTCCTCAACGCTGTGTGCCTCGAGAAACTGAACTCGTTCCGGCGCAAACTCCTGCATCGCGCGAAAGTACGTCCGCTGCGGTTCGATGAACTCGACATGCGACTCGAAACCGCGCCGCTTCCTTGAAGGATCGTTCTCCCTGCGAAGGCGGAGCGCTGGAACGCTTGCTTCGAAAACGAAGTAGCGATCGGGGAATCCGACTTGTCCGTCGATCATCCGGCAAGAGCATGCGCGATCGTCGTTTTTCCGACGGCGCTCGGTCCTTCAAGACAGATGATCAATGCACCCTCACCACCGCCACCACCGTCTCATTCGCCTTCTGCCCCATCCCCGAATTCGCCTCGCTCGATTCATGTCGGACGCGCACGAGACGATCCGCGACCTGCGAGAAATACCAGCTCTTCTTCTGCTTCGACTCTCCTTTGAAAATGATCACGGAGAAGCGCGCATTGAACAGGTGTTCCGCGCCGACGGGAACGAGGTCGGCGCCGAGCCAGAGCGTGAGGCGGTTCTCCGAGATCTTGACGCGGCCGGAGTCTTCCTTCTCGATGCGATCCTGCAGACGCAGAACGAGCGCGCGCGCCGGTTTTCCCTGAAACGTCGACTGCGCATCGGACACGACTTTCGCGCCGTGAATCATTCGCAGCAGCGTCGGCGCGAAGTCGATCGCGTTCGAAGTCTCCACCGGATCGAGCTGCGAAAGCGCGGTCACGGTCGGCGTCTGCTGCTCGACGTTCTGCGCGCGCGCTTCCTGTTCGCGTGAGATCTGCTCGAGCAGCGACTTCGGAACCACGACGCGAAACTCGCCTCCTCCGCCTTCGAGCTCCACGACCGCTTTGCCGCTGACTTTGTCGTTGTCGAACTTTCCTTCGCTGACGATCGAGCGCTGCACTTCGTACGTCGCGCGGATCGGCTCACGCGCGATGAGCTTGCCGAGAGCGGTGCGCACATCGCCGAGCGGATCGGCGGAAAGCGGCACGGCCAACGTAATGACGAACGCAAGTCCAGCGACGATTTTCATCCCGACACACTACGACGGAACGCGCAGATCAATGGTTCCGGCCGGTTACACTACGCGGCCATGACGAACGGCAAGCGCGCCGAGTATCCGGTCGGCAGAATCATCTTCGCCTCCGGCCTCGGCACGATGATCGAGTGGTACGACTTCTACATCTTCGGCAGCCTCGCGGTGATCATGTCCGAGGTGATGTTCCCGGCGGGCGATCCGACGTGGGCGTTGATCAAGACGTGGGCACTGTTCGCGACGGGATTCATCGTGAGACCGTTCGGCGCGATCGTGTTCGGACGCGTCGGCGACGTCATCGGACGCAAATACGCGTTCATGGTCACGCTCACGATCATGGGACTCTCGACGTTTCTGATCGGACTCCTGCCGAGCTACGCAACGATCGGTGTGCTCGCGCCGGCGATCCTGCTCGTGCTGCGTTTGCTGCAGGGACTCGCGCTCGGTGGTGAGTATGGCGGCGCGGCAGTGTATGTCGCGGAGCACGTGCCCGATCATCGGCGCGGCTTCTACACGAGCTTCATTCAGATCACGGCGACTCTCGGACTCTTCGTTTCGCTCGGCGTCGTGCTCGGTGTGAAGAGAATGATGTCGGACGCGGACTTCCATGCGTGGGGATGGCGCGTGCCATTCCTGCTCTCGATTCTGCTCGTCGGCATGTCGCTCTACATCCGATTGAAGATGAAAGAGTCGCCGCTCTTCGAATCGCTGAAGAGCCAGGGCAAGACGTCGACCTCTCCGCTCAAAGAGAGCTTCGGAAACTGGAAGAACCTGAAGATCGTACTGCTGGTGCTGTTCGGCGCGACCGCGGGTCAGGGCGTCGTCTGGTACACGGGCCAGTTTTATGCGCTGTCGTTCATGCAGTCGGTGATGAAGCTCAGCATCGAGCGGTCGAGCATGATCGTGGCGATCGCGCTGGCGCTGGGGATCCCGTTCTTCGTCGTGTTCGGCGCGCTGTCGGATCGCATCGGGCGACTGAAGATCATGATGGCCGGCAATCTCATCGCGGCGCTGACGTATCTGCCGATCTACAAGGCGATGAGTCACTACGGCGCGGATCCGGCGAATCCGAACACGTTCATGCTGACGCTGCTCGTGTTCATCCAGGTGATCTACGTGACGATGGTGTACGGGCCGATCGCGGCGTTTCTGATCGAAGCGTTCCCGGCGAAGATCCGGTACACCTCGTTCTCCCTGCCGTATCACCTCGGGAATGGCTGGTTCGGCGGGACGCTGCCGCTGATCGCGGGCGTGATGATGGCGAAGACGGGGAACATCTACGCCGGGTTGTACTGGGTGATCGGGGTCGCGTTGATGACGTTCCTCGTTGGAACGTTCGGGCTCAGGGAGAGCCACCGCGTGGAGATCTGGAAAGAAGCGGAAGAAGCGCGTCCGAGGTGAGGCGCTTCACGCTGTTGCCGGTTGTCGGTTGATCAGTTCTCTGCGACGTTTCGCCCGGGCGAGGGATCGCAGACAACCGACCACCGACAACCGATCACATTTCAGGGAACCGCGACGTCTTCTTCGATCGCGGTCTCACGGACCGGCGCTTCGAATTCATCGGCGTTGGGATCGGTCTTCCGCTCCGCCTTTTTTTCTGCTTTCAGCTGCTGTTTTTCACGGCGGGCCTGTTCGCGCTGCCGTTTCGCAAAGGAAACTTGTGGTCTACCCAAATGCACCTCCAAGCGAAAGAACGAAAGGGCAGGATCGCTCCTGCCCTTTCATCCATCGATGGGTTGAAGTTTACACCGTGACGACGTTCGCGGCCTGAAGACCTTTCGGTCCCTTGACCACATCGAACTCGACGGCGGCGCCTTCCGGAAGCGAGCGGAAACCGCCGCCCTGGATGGCCGAGAAGTGAACGAACACGTCGTCCCCGTTCTCGCTCGTGATGAAACCGAAGCCCTTGGCGTCGTTGAACCACTTGACATTGCCAGACGTTCTCATGGGTGAATCTCCTTTCTGTGCTGCCCTGTTCGGAGATTCTTCGTCTCGGACTGGCAAATCACTGATGGACAGGCCAACCGGATCATGTGCGGTTGAATTCCGGAAGGGGGCAGAGTGTGCGTGATAGAGTCGCTGCCGGAGGATTTATGTCGAAGATCAATGGGGAAAAGGCGCGGGCGAACGTCGCCAAGCGCAACCGTACCGCCCGCCGCGTGAAGGATCGCGCCCGTCTGGCCGAGATCAAGGCCGCGAAGGCGACGGAAACGAAACCGACCGAAACGAAGTAAGCGGCTGCAGCGGAGCGAGCAGCGCTCCTCCGCTTGCGGCGGCCGCGGTGCTAGCCGGATCCTTTTCTTTCTGCGACGGCCAGCAATTTCTCAAGATCCGCCAGATCCTTTTGCCGGCCGGAGGCTCGCTTGTTTCGCAGAAGCTCGTCCCAGCCGAGAAGGTCGACGGGCTGATCGTCGATCTCGGTCTGAACGCGAGATTCCCAGGCAGAGTCGAAGTCGACTCCCGAGATCGACGTGAGAATGTCGATCCGGTTCGGTGGATAGCCGAGCTGTACGACTTGACCGGGCTGGAGCAAGTCGCGCTCGGCAATACCCAGGGCGCCAAATCCAAACTCGTCGAGCACGCGGAGTAGCCTTTGAGCATTGGCCGGCGTCGTCCGGATGAGGAAGTCGATATCACCCGTGAAGCGTGGATGGCCATGGAAAGCCACGGCGTGTCCACCAACGATCAGGTATTCAACATTGTGAGAGTTCAACAATGCGATGAACTCTCTCGAGTCGGTCTGCAGATTTGCCAAGAGCACTCCGGTGACGTTCCACGAGCTCCAGCAGGATGTCGATCCGTTGTTCAGGCGTCAGGTCCGCATAGAACTGATCGTCCGCGCGGTCCGCATCCTCGAAATTGCGAAAGATCTGAACGACTCGGTCCACGCACGAAACTCTAACATGCAGCATCAATAGTGATACCGCGCTTCGCGCGGTTGTCGGTTCTCGGTTGTCCGTGCGATCACCGCGGACCGCCAATAGACAACGAATCCCTGGCAACCGATCACGTCTGCTCGCCTTCCTGCGCTCGACGCAGAGCCTGCATCAGGCGCTGCGCATTCTTCGGCGAACGAAGCAGATGAACCGTCTCGATCAAACCGCTCAACTCGTCTGCAGCGATGAGCGCAATATCATCGCCTCCGCGGCGGCGAATGATCACCTGCTCCCGATTCTCCGTCACCTCCTCAAGAAGCGCCTCGAGGTTGACGCGCGCAGCGGCGTAAGTGGTCTCGATGGCCATTCCCGTCCACCATGATCGCACTGCCGTATACTTTCCCCCACTCCCATCATGAAGTGGCTCGCACGCATCATCCTCGCGATCACCGCGCTTTACGCGACGCTCTTCACCGTCGTCTTCGTGGCCATGCATCAGACGCCGGTCCGCTTCGGACAGTTCATGAAGTACGCGCCGCCGATTCTGGTCTGGGCGGCGTTGCCTGCGGAGCCGATGTGGCTGAAGGCGCGCGGGGGGAAGCTCGCCGTCGGACAGGAAGCGCCGGACTTCACGTTGCCGCGGCAGGACCGCAGCAGCAACGTCACGCTCTCCTCGCACCGCGGCTCGCGTCCCGTCGTGCTCGTCTTCGGCAGTTATACGTGACCGCCCTTTCGCCGGGCGGTGCCTGCGCTGAACGACCTCTACAAAAAATATCGCGATCGGGCGGAGTTCTACATCGTCTACATCCAGGAAGCGCATCCGGTCGATGCGTGGCAGATGGACGTCAACGTCAAAGAAGGCGCGCTGCTCGCCACGACGAAAACGCTCGACGACCGCACGAGCGCCGCGGGTACGTGTCTCATCAAGCTCGGCCTCGAACTGCCTGCGCTCGTCGATACGCCCGATGACTTCGCCGAGCGCGCCTACACCGGCTGGCCCGATCGGCTCTACGTGATCGACACCAACGGCACCATCGCGTTCAAGAGCGCGGCGGGTCCGTTCGGATTCAAGCCGGAAGACGTCGAGAAAACGCTCGTCCGTCTCCTCCCCCGCTGATCAGCGCGCCGTCAGTTTCAGGAACGCGCTCACGAGCTCCGCGATCCGATACGGCTTCGTCAACGTCACCGAGTTGCCGAAGGTAGCCGCGCGTTGCGTGTCGACGACATGGCCGCTCGCGAAGATCACCGGCAACTCCGGCCAGCGCGCGACAACGCGGTCATAGACGTCGAAGCCGCTCTCGTCCGGCAATCCGATGTCGAGAATGACCGCGTCGGGGCGAAACGTCTCGATGCCGCCGACGACTGCCGCGCCGGTGCTCACGATCTCGATCGCGAATCCCGCGAGCTCCAGCCCGGCCGCGGTCGCACGAGCGACGTCCGCATCGTCCTCGACGAGCAGTACGCGAGCGTTTCTGTCGCGCACGTCCGAGACCTGCGTCTCCGGTGAATCCGCAACGTCCTTCGACGTGAGCGCGAAGAAGAGATGGAACGTCGCACCAACATCCGCCGTGCTCTCGACAAAGATGTGTCCACCGTGACGCATCACGGCCTGATGCGCGAACGCGAGTCCGAGCCCGTTCCCCTTCCGCTTCGTCGTGAACATCGGCTCGAAGATGTGCTCGATCACATCCGCGGGGATGCCGCCGCCGGCATCCGCGATCGACAGATGCAGAAACCGCGACGGATGCTCCGGCGGCACGAACGCAAACACCTCGTCTTCCGCACCTCGGCGCGCACGTATCGTCACGGTCCCGCCGCGCGTCATCGCATCGCGCGCGTTGATGACGATGTTCGTCACGACCTGCTGCAGCGAAGCGGAATCGGCGCTGATGCGCAGCTCTTCCTCGGGCAGCTCGATGTTCAGCACGATCGTCCCGAGGAGCGCGCGCAGCTCGCCAACCAATGCCTCCAGCCAGGGCGATATGTTCATCGGCTTCAGGTCGAGCGTCGCGTCATTCGCGAAGCGAAGAATCTCGTGCGTGATCGATTTGCCGCGCTGCACTGATTGCGTGAGATGCCGCGCGATCTTGCGCACGCGCGGATCTTCGATCGTGCGCTCGAGGATGTCCGCGAACGGCTGAATGCCCATCAGCACGTTGTTGAACTCGTGCGCCGTCGTCGCCGCAATGCGACCGAGCCCGCTGATGCGGCGCGCTTGTTCGAGCTGCCGTTCGAGCAGGCGATGCTCGCTCAAGTCGGAAAACGTGATGACCACGCCAGTCACGACGCCGCCATCCGTGATCTGCGCACAGTCGATCATCACCGGAACCAGCTTGCCGTCGCTTCGCCAGAACACGCTTTCGTAGTTCTTCACCTCTCCGCTTTGCGCGGCATTGATGATCCGGCAATCCTCGAGCGGGAATGGCGAGCCATCGGCATGCGAGTGATGAACCATCTCGTGCACGTTTTTGCCGAGGAGCTCGTCCATCGTCCAGCCGAGGAGGCGCGTTACCGCGGCGTTCGCGAACATCACCAGCCCATTGCCGTCGATCCCGATGATCCCCTCGTTCACGGAGTCGAGAATCAACTCGCTGCGCCGCGCCAGCTCATTGCGCTCGTGCTCCGCCGCGCGGTGTTCGGTCACATCCGTCAACGCGCGGATCACGCGCATCGCCGCACCGCTCGCGTCGCGAAGAATCAGCGCGCGATCCATCACGCGATGGAAGGTCGCGTCGCGGCCGAGGAGGCGATACTCGAGCGACCACTGCGATGCTCCGTTCGCGAGCGCCGCTTCGATCGAAGCGATCACCGCGTCGCGATCGCCCGGATGAATGCGCGCGTGAATCTCACCCACGGTGCTGCGGTGTTCGGGCAGTACGTCTTCGTGCGCGAGAAGACGGTTCGCCCACACGGTCCCTGTGGCCACGTCCCAGTCCCAGATCAGGTCGTGCGTCGCGGTCATCGCGTAACGGAAGCGCTCTTCGCTCGCGCGCAGTGCTTTCTCCGCCGAGCGGCGCCGCGCGCGCTCCGCGCAATCGCTGAGAGCGCGCGTGACCGCGGACGGCAATCGCGCCAGACGATCTTTCAATACATAGTCGGTCGCACCGTTGCGCAACGCTTCGACTGCACGCTCCTCACCGATCGAGCCCGACACGAAGATGAACGGCAGATCGGGCGCGAGCTCGCGCGCAATGCGCAACGCGCTCATGCCGTCGAACGTCGGCAGGTGATAGTCCGAAAGAATCGCATCGACGTGAATCGACGAGAGCGCCTCGCGAAGCTCAGATTCGATTTCGACGCGCGTGATCACCGGCTGCAATCCGCCGCGACGAAGCTCCCGCTCGACGAGCTCTGCGTCACTGTCGCGATCTTCGACAAGGATCAGGCAGACCATCAGAGTGGGTGAGGCATCGCTTCACGATCGCTGCCATTCCGGAAGTCGATAACGCCGCACGCGAGCGAGCGTAGTGTCAATCCCGTTCAGGAGCAATCCGTAGAAATACATACGGGGTCAGCGTTGCCGCAGCAGTCCGCGATGAACGGCATACAGCGCGAGCTCTGCCACAGTCCTCAGATGAAGTTTGCGCATGATGTTCGCGCGATGCGTTTCGATCGTGCGGATGCCGATGCCGAGGAGCTGCGCGATCTCTCTGCTCGTCAGTCCGGAGGCGACGTGCGCGACGATTTCGCGCTCGCGCAGCGTCAGCGGCTCCGGATCGTCCTCGCTGGCAATCATTGCCGGATCCGGAGTCCCCGGGCCGAACACGCGATTGCCGCCGGCAGCGATACAGCGGATGGCGCGCACGAGATCTTCGCCATCCGAGTCCTTCAACACGTACCCGCGCGCCCCCGCCTGCAGCGCCTCGGCCACCACCGACGTGTCGTCGAGCATCGACAGAATCAGCACCGCGGTTTCGGGATGATTCTTCGCGACGGCCTGCGTGACTTCCACGCCGCTCATGCCCGGCATGCTCACATCGATCAACGCGATGTCCGGCGCATGAAGACTGATCGCAGCGAGCGCCGCCGGTCCGTCGCTCGCCTCACCCACCACGGCAATGTCCGCCGTCGTGTTGAGGAACGCGCGCAATCCCTGCCGCACCAGATTGTGATCGTCGGCGATGATGACGGAGATCAGGAGAAGTCCTCCACTCTGCGCGGCACGTGCACCTCGATGTGCGTGCCCGCGCCGGAACGCGATTCGATGCGCACACTCCCACCGGCGAGGTCGACGCGATCGATGATTCCGCTCAGGCCGCCCGTCGTTCGTGCGAGCGTCGCCTCGACGTCGAAGCCGACACCTTCGTCGTCAATGCACAACGCGAGCTCAGTCGGCGTGACCGTGATGTTGACCTGCGCGGAGCGCACGCCCGAATGCCGCGCGACGTTCGTGAGCGACTCCTGCACGATGCGATACGCCGTCAGTCCAAGGGAACGCGGCAGTCCCGTGTCATCGCCGGTGCAGTTGCTGATGACGTCGATTCCGGTGTCGGCGTGGCAGCGTTGGAAGATCGCACCGAGGGCTTCGAAGAGTCCGCGATCGAGCATCGGTCCCCGCAGCGCCAGCGACACGCCCCGCACCTCGGAAATGATCTCGCCCACGAGCTTCGCCGCGCTGCGCAGCTGGCGCACCGGCGGCGACCCCGAGCGGCTCGCGGTCTCGAGTGAAAACTTCAGCGCCGTCAGCGACTGTCCGAGTTGATCGTGCAGCTCGCGTCCGATGTGGCTGCGCTCCGATTCGCGGATGTTGGCGATGCGCTGCGAGAGCGCGTGCGCGCGCGCGATCGCTTCCTCCATGTTGCGGTACAGCACGATGTTCTCGACCGCGACTCCGAGCTCACCACCGACGACGCGCAACACGCGCTGCAGTTCTTCGTCGAACAGGTCTTCGGTTTCCGAGACGAAGAGCGCGCAGCCCCACAGACCCTGCCGCGACCGCACCGGCACGACATGAAACGAGCCGAAGCGTTCCGCGGCGGACGGCGAGAAGCGCACCTGCGCGTTGCCGATGCGCTCGTCGAATTCGAGCTCTTCGACGCTCGCGGCATCGATCGACCACACGAACCGCTCCTGCCGCTCGTGCAGTTTCAGCGAGAGCATGCCGCCCGCGATGCCCGCCGGCGCGAGATGCCGCGACAGCGCAGCGAGAACATCTTCGATGTCGTTCGCGCGATGCACGGCATCGGTGAACGTGCGCAGCAACGACATCTGTCGCTCGGCCCGAGCCGCGAGATCGCGTCCCGCGTGCTCGTTCGTGACGTCTTCGAGCAGCGAGATCACGCCGATGTCCCGACCTTCCAGATCCTTGAGGATTGCGTGCGAGATGCGCACGCACACGCGCGTTCCATCCTTGCGCAGGCGAAACCGTTCGACGCCATCCCAGCGGCGATCTCCCGCGATGATGCGTCCGAGCCGGTGGTGAAATCCCTCCAGCTCATCCTCGGGCACGATCGGATGAATGCGGCCGATCGCTTCGACGGCGCTCCAGCCAAAGATCTGCTCGGCCGCGCGATTCCAGCTTCGTACGCGGCCTTCGGCATCGAGACTGACGATCCCGAACGGCGACGCGTCGATGAGCGCGCGCAACGCTTCGTTCACTTCTCGCAGTTCGACGGTGCGTGCGCGAACGCGCCATTCGAGATCTTCATGCGATGCGAGCAACGCGCGCTCGAAGCGCTTCCTCTCGCTCACGTCGCGAATGATGGCCACGACTTCGTCCGTGCCCGCGGCAACGAGGCGCGCTTCGAAATGCCGCAAGACCTGATCGCGCGGATGATCGAGCTCCACCGTCTGCAACGCAGCATCGCTGAGTGCGCGATCGATCGCTGCCTGCAGGTCGGACGCGGCATCGCGATGAAGAAAATCCGCGATCGCGCGTCCCACCTCAAATCCCGATCCGCGATCGTCCGGCGGCAGCGACGCTTCGATCACGACGCCGAAGCGCGAGAGTCGAATGACCATGTCCGGAATGGCTTCGAGCAGCGCGCGGACCCGAGCCTCACTCACGCGCAACGCTTCTTCCACACTCACGCGCTCCGTAATGTCCGAGACGATCGCTACGATCCCATTGACCTCGGCATCCGACGCCCGCAGCGGCGAGGCCGTGACGTGCGACGGGAACCGCACGCCGTCGCGTCGCCTCGCGCCGGTCTGTCCGACGAATGTCTCCCCTCGCGCAACGATGTCGCGGACACGCGTGAACACCGTGTCGTCGCGGGTGATCAGCCGCACGTCCTGGCCGACCAGTTCGTCCGCGGTCCAGCCGAACTGTCGCTCGAAGTGCGGATTGACGAACGTGACTCGGCCGTCGAGCGTCGTCGCGATCACGCCCTGCTCGACCGCGTTGAGCAGCATCGATTGAAAGTGAATGCGCTCCGCCGCATCGATGCGCTCGGTGATGTTGTCGAAGATCACGCCGACGAAATTCTGGTCGGGCGAGTACGCGGTGACGCGATAGCTATGCCCCTGCATCGGCTCGATCGGAAACGTCACCTGCTCCAGTCGCGCGGTGACACCGGTGCGCGCGACGCGCGCGTAGATCGGCGGGAGTCCGGCGGCCGGTACGCTGGGAATGGTCGTGTTCAGTCGCAGTCCGATGAAGTCGCGCATCGGCAATCCGGTGAGGATCGACGCGTGATCGTTCACGTCGTGGAACGTCAGGCTTTCATCGGAGTCGGGATCGGCAAGGTGGAACACGACACATCCGAGACCGAGCGCGTCGAGCGTGCTGAAAACGGTCGCTGTCCGTGTCGTCTGCCCCCGCATCCGGCAATTATGGCATCTGCGGTGCCGGCATCAGACGTTTTGAATCTGCTGAATCACTGTGCCGACGATGAGGTCTGCAGTGCCTCCCGTTTGTCTGGACCCCTCATCCGCCTTCGGCACCTTCTCCCCTCTCACGAGGGGCGAAGGCTGAGAGAATCTCGCGCTACGTGAGTTTGCTCGGCCTTCGCCCCTCTTTTAGAGGGGAGAAGGTGCCGAAGGCGGATGAGGGGAGCGCGCTCGAGTTGCCCTTCGTTCGCTAGCGCGCCGAGGGAGTGACGCGAACGCCGCCTTGCTCCTCGCCGCTCACGAGCCAGTCGATCGCGTCGCGCGTTTCCGCGAAGAGATGCAATGTCTCGCGCGAAAAGCGCGCGACCGCCGACGCGAGGATCTTCTGCACACCGGTCACGCCGACGATGGCCGTCTTCTGCACGTGCCCTTTCGTCCGCGCGGTGCTCTCCTTGAAGAGTGAGACGACATCCGTCGATGTGACCGTATTGCGGATGTCGACGAGCACGAGCGCCGACTCCTTCGGAGACTGCTCGATCTCGCTGTCCGCGCCATCGACTTCGATGCGCAGCGCGTCGATGTTGCGCCCGAAGTTGCTGTAGTCCGCATGGAAATATCGAACACCGTTGTGCACCCGCCAGGACGACTTCATTGCGTTCTTCTCATAGCAAGCGGCGTTCCTTTCGCTTATCCGAGGGAGACTCCGACCAGCCGTCCGATGCCGAACGTCAATGCTGCGGCTACGAGCCCGAACAGCACCTGTCGCGATCCTGAAAAGAAGAGATTGCGCCCGGTGAAAAGGGTGATGGCCGCACCAACCGTGAACAGCGCGACGCCGCTGAACACGACGCTCAGCACGAGCGCGAGTTGCCCGCTCGCGAAGAAAAACGGCAACACCGGCACCACTGCACCGAACGAGAAAAGGAGAAATGACGTGATGGCCGCTTCCCACGCAGAGCCACCGAGCTCGTTCGGATCGATGCCCAGTTCCTCGCGCGCCAGCGTTTCGAGCGCCGTGTCCTTGTTGCTCATCATGCTCGCCGCGAACGCGCGCGCCTGCTGCTGATCGAGTCCGCGCGCCTGATAGATCAGCGCCAGCTCTTCTTCCTCTTCCTCGGGCGCCATCGCCAGCTCGGCCTCCTCGGTCTCGAGCTGATGTCGATAGAGCTCGCGCGAGCTCTGCACCGACAACCATTCGCCGAGCGCCATCGAGCCCGCGCCGGCGAGCAATCCGGCGAGTCCGGTGATGAGGATCAAGCGCTCGTTCATCGCCGCGCCTGCGACTCCCATCACGAGGCTGAGGTTCGAAACGAGACCGTCGTTTGCGCCGAGGACGGCGGCGCGGAGGGCGTTGCCTCCGGTGGCGCGATGACGGCCTTCGAGTCGCGCGACGTCGGTTCCTGCGACGCCGCCACGAACCGTCGACATGAGTTGAATGACGCGCGAGTGCGATCGCTCGTCGCCGTGAAAATCACGTGCATCGGCTTGCGTCGCATATTTGTCGGTGCCCGCGACTTCCAGAGACTTCACGGAAGGCAACACTGCATGCGTCCCGAAGTGTCGCGCGACCCAGCTCAGCGTGCGCGTTCGCCACGACACTCGGAACGGCCGCAGCGTCTCGCCCGCATCTTCGAGCCGCTTGCGCCACCGCTCCGCATGCCGCTGCTCGACCGTCGCCAGCCGCCGATAGACCTCGGCCAGCCGATCGTCTTTCTCGGCCTCCGCCAGGGCGTTGTACAACGCCGCGCCGTTCATCTCGTCTTCGAGATTTTCGAGGAGGCGCTTCCGTTCTTTCGCACTCAGTACCACGCCGACAGCATAGCGCTCCGCGTATCATTCGCGCCCGAGCACGACATGCAGAACCGCTGGAGCGAAACCCCGTCCGACGAAATCGAGCAGCTCGTCCAACAGTCCCGCCTCGTCGGGATGGAAGAGGACCTCGTCCTCTGGGGCGGCGGCAACAACAGCGTCAAGTCGCAGGCGACCGATCTCCTCGGCCACGCGATCGACGTGATGTACATCAAGAGCAGCGGCAGCGACATGAAATCGATCGTGCCGAAGCAGTTCCCGGCCGTGCGCCTCGATTACATCGCGCCGTTGCGCGCGCGCAACGAGGGCATGACCGATCAGGAAATGGTCGACTACCTCGCGAAGTGCCTCATCGATCCCGCGAGCGCGCGTCCGTCGATCGAGACGCTGCTGCACGCGTTTCTTCCCGCGCGCGCCGTGTTGCACACGCATGCCGACGCGATTCTCGCGCTCACGAACACGCGCGGGCGCGAAGAAACGGTGCGCGCGTGTTTCGCTGAGGATGTGATTCTCGTGCCGTATCGCCGGCCGGGATTCCGTCTGAGCCGCGATGTTGCGGACGCCTTCGACGCGCACCCCCGGGCCGCGGGTTTGGTGCTCATGAACCACGGCCTCATCACCTGGGGCAACACCGCCCAGGAAGCGTACGAACGTCACATCGCCCTGGTCACGCGCGCCGAACAGTTTGGAGTGCGGCGGCCGCAGCCGCCGCTTTCGTATGATCAGAACGCGGAAGCCCCCACCGCCCCACTCCAAATCCGCAGCGCTCTCTCCGGCAAAATCCTCGAGCTCGACGACTCCCCCACCACCCTCGCCTTTCTTGCTCGCGAAGACGCGGAACGCATCACGCAAATCGGCGCCGCCACGCCCGATCATCTTCTCTACACAAAACGCTTCCCACTCTTCGTCCGCGCCGGCGACGACATCGCAGCCGCGATGAAGAGCCACGTCGTGCGCTACACGAACTGGTATCACGCGCATCCGAGCGAGTTCGCGATGCTCGATCCCAATCCGCGCATCGTGCTCATGCCCGGCGTCGGCATGTGGACCGCCGGCAAGGACGCGCGCGCCGCACGCATCGTGCGCGACATCTACCGTCACACGATGCACATCGTCGGCGACGCCGAATCCGCGGGCGGCTATGAAACGCTCAACGATCACGACGCGTTTCACGCGGAGTACTGGCCACTCGAGCTCTACAAACTCACACTGCTCCCGAAAGAGAAAGAGCTGGCGTCGAAGATCGTGATCGTGACCGGCGCCGCGAGCGGCATCGGCCGCGCCATCGCGGAACGCTTCGCGGAAGAAGGCGCGCACGTCGTCGTCACCGACGTCGATCTCGCGCTCGCGGAGCAAGTCGCGGAAAGCATCATCGCGAAACACGGCCTTCGCCGCGCCATCGCTTTGCGACTCGATGTCGCGGATGAACAAAACGTCGAGCAAGCATTCGCAGAAACGATCCGCGCGTACGGCGGCCTCGACATCGTCGTCAGCAACGCCGGCATCTCGTCCTTCGGCAGTCTCGATGTGCTGCCCGTCGCCGACTGGGACCGCAGCTTCGCCGTCAACGCACGCGGCCACTTCCTCGTCGCCCGCGCCGCCCTCCGCATCCTCAAGCAACAAAACCTCGGCGGCTCAATCGTCTTCAACGCCTCGAAAAACGTGACCGCGCCCGGCAAAGAATTCGGCGCGTACAGCGTGAGCAAAGCCGCCGAAGCGCAGCTCTGCCGCATCGTCGCGCTCGAAGGCGGCGAGTTCGGCATTCGCGCGAACATGCTCAACCCCGACGCGATCTTCGGCGGCTCCCGATTCTGGAGCGACGAAATGCGCACCATGCGCGCGCAGGCGTACGGCGTCGACACGGAACGCCTCCCCGATTTCTACCGCAACCGCACGCTGCTCAAAGTCGAAGTGACCGCCGACGACGTGGCCGAAGCCGCACTGTTCCTCGCCGGCCCACGCTCGGCAAAAACAACAGGTGCGATGGTGCCCGTAGACGGTGGAGTGAAAGAGGCATTTCCGCGGTGACGCCGCCTGTCAGTCACTGATTAGTTCCGTCTTTCAGCGTAGACGCATGTAAAATGCCGACATGCTCGGCGTCATCCTGCTGGCCGCTGCAACGTTCGTCATGCCGCCCCCATCCGAAGGAGTAATCGACGGCAAGGAAGCGCTCCTGATCTGGCCGTCGGACGAACAGAATCGGCTGATCGATCCCGCCGGTTGCACCGTCCACATGATTCCCGGCGATGAACCGGAGGCGCACCTCGAATATCCGTGCGGCCGCTGGTTTCTTCCTCCTCGACCGGGCCGCTACGACATCTGGACCGAACAGGAAAACCGCCTCGGCGGTCCGACGGTCATTTACTACGGCGGAGGATCCGCATCCGCAGGATCGCGAATCGCGTTCAGCAGTCAGCCCGCGGGCTTCCTGCGGATCGCCGCGCCGCTCCGCGAAGGTCAGACGTTTCGCATCATCAGCCTCGGCGACACAGGCTTCGAACGACGCCTGCGACCCGCGGAGCTCCGGCCGACCGTACGCGTCCCCGCCGGGTCAACGCTCGGCGGCATCTTCGACGCCGACGGAAATGCTCTCGCGCTCACGCGTGCAGTCGAAGTGAACGAGGCATCGACCGTCACCATGACTCCGTCGGCGCCGGCAGCTGGAACAGGCGACCTTCAGATCGTGCTCAACAAATGGGGAGCGAAACGCCCGTCGAGCGTGCAGTTCGAATTGCAAACACCAAAGGGCAATCGCCCGCCGGATGTGCGCGGCGAAACGCAGAGTCGCGTCATCGCCGTCTGGTATGGCGTGGCCCCCGGAAGTGTGCGCGCTGTCGTGACAGCCGAGGGATTCGAATCCGCGGTGTTGCCGGTCGATCTTTCCGCCGATCGCGTCTCGACGGTTCGCTCGCCGTTTCCGATTCGCACGAATGACTGAAGGAGAGTTTGATGTCGCGTACGTTCTCACGACGCCTCGCATTCGCAATCCTGCTCGTTGCCACGCTCGACCTCGATGGCAAGGTGCAATCAGGGCCTGGTGATCCGCGCTGTCCGCCGCCGCCCGACGGCGGAACGTTGGTTTGCCGGGCGCGATGCGAGGGCGGCGGACCCTTTGGAAGTTACTGCCAGTTCAGTGCGCAGGCGCAGCCAACCGATACGTTCTACTGCTATCAGGTTCGCTACCTCGGCGACGTATGGACCACGGCCTGTCACGAGGACGACTACGACCGCTGCTGTGACGTGAATGCGCAGTACTGATCTCGCGCGGTTCGCAATTGTGTGGATTGCCGCGCTCGGCGCATTCGCCGATCCGGCTCCGCAGGTCACGGTGATGCCCACGGACAGTCTCCTTCGCGGATGCGAAGTGCATGGAATCGCCGCGGATGAGTTCGAGCACGTGGTGCCGTGTGGCGCACATTCGCAACTGCAATCGGTACGAACCGTCTGGCTCGAGCGCGACGGCTGGATCACGCCATTCGGCAGCGACTATCCGTCGGAAACCCTCACGCTCCCGCTCGTTCGCGCAGCGCACATCACGGTGAAGGTCCCGTCCGAAGTCCGTGTGTCGCTGATCCATCTCGCCACGCCGAAACGAGGCAAGCGATTCATCCGCACGGTCGCGCCATCGACCTCGGTCCAGGTACCGCCCGGCCGCTTGCTCGCGATCGCGTACGACGCAACGGGAGATGCGGCTCTCGTGTCGCGGCCGTTCGACGTTGCGGCAGGCGCGTCGATCAACATCGAATTACGTGCGCCCGCAAACGGTGCTGACGTCGTTGCACTGCTGAGTGGAACGAGCATCGCCCACACCGCACCGACCCTGACGAGCGAATCCGCGACAAGCCCTGCGGACGTCATCATCCCCGCCGAAACTCAGCTCACGGCGATCTGGTACGCCGTCGAACACCGTCACGCCTCGATCGCAGCAAGCAATGCGGTGTCGTATCTTGCTCCACTGGAGATCCGGCCGCGCAGTCGCGGCGTCACGACCGTGCGCGCGGAACTGCGACCATTGCCTTCGCTCCACGTCAGCATCGAAGCGGATGGAAAGCTCGCCACCAATGCGATTCGAAACAGCGTCATTCGCCTCATCGACGAAGGCAATGCCAGCGCAATCGTCGAACGAAATCTACGCGACGAACACGACATCCGATTTACGGCTCTGAAGCCCGCGAGCTATGTCGTCGAGTTGGAACTCACCGAATGGACAGCGACGACTCGCGCCGATCTGAGCTCAGGCGACGATTCCCGTGTGACAATCGAGGTCGCACCAATCTCGATCACCGGCCGCGTGACGCAGAACGGCAAACCCGTTCACGCGCGAATCGCTCTCCGCTACGGTCGGAACATGCCAAAGACAGAGACGGACGAACGCGGCGACTACGCTCTGCGCGTCTGGCGACAGGGACGCTATCAACTCGAAGTCGCGCCGATGCAACCTCCGGCGACGGAGCCTCATCTCGATATGCTCGTGATCACCGCCGACAAAGTCGTCGACATCGATCTCCCCGCAAATCGCCTGACGCTGCGCGTGATCGACGAAGCCAACAGGAAGCCGATCGGCGCCGCGCAAGTCTCGGTCCGCAGCGCATGGAAAGGCAGTCGCGTGACGATTCGACCCGTGACGACCAATGCCGCAGGAGTGGTCCAGCTGCCACCGTTCTATCCGGGAGAGGTCACGTTGCAGGCCTCGGCGGAAGGCTTTCTCGACGGACAACCGCTGCGCGTTCCGATCCTCGATCGAATGGAACCGAAAGAGATTGAGATCGCGCTGCAACGCGATGCGGCGAGCACTCCCTTATCGGTGATGCTCCCGAATGGCACGCCCGCCGCCGGTGCTGAGGTGATCGCAATTCGAGATCTCCTCGAAATGAGTCCGGTGCTCTGGCGCGACCGCGCGGACGGGAGTGGAGTGATTCGTGTTCCGCAATCCATGAGTGGTGCATTCCTCGCGGTTCGTCACGAACACGCCGCTGGTCTGATTCGGCCATGGCAGCCTGACGGCGGGAGCTCCTGGTCGCTGTCCTCGCCGGCTACTCAACGAGTGATCGTGCAGGCACGCGGTCACGACGATCGCAATCTCGCCGGCTTCGACGTGATCGGATGGATCGACAACGTCCGAGTCGGAGGAGAGCTTCTCGCGTTTCTGACGTGGTCGATGCCGGTCACGAACGGCCACGGGATCTGGATCGGCCGGAACCTTCCCGCGGCACCGCTTCGCGTGTTGATCGCTCCTCGTGCAAGTCTCTCCGGAAGCGGTCTGGACGCACTCGCGACGACGATCCCCTATCCGTGGTCAGGCACGCAGTTCGTCCAGGGAATCGAGTAAGCGCCTCTACAACCGAGTCAACGCCAGCATCGTCACATCATCATTCGCCGGCGTCGCCCCAATGAACGCCTGCACGTGATCATCGATGCGCTCCAGAATCTCCGGCGCCGCGGTTCCGTGCAGCGTCGACACGAGCTCCGCGATCGGATCCAGCCCCAGCTGATCCTCCGTCTCGTTCTCCGCCTCGGTCACGCCATCCGTGAACAACACGAGCGAGTCGCCGGATGCGAGCGTCGTATTTTGATTGCGATACGGCGCCTGCGCGAAGAGGCCGACGACCATGTCCGTCATCGTCAGCTGCTCGACGCCGCGTTTCGAGATCACGAGCGGCGCGACGTGACCGGCGTTCACGAACTCGACGTTTCCATTCGCGGGATCGAGCACGCCAACGACCATCGTCACGAACTTCGTCGGTGCGGTTTTCGGCGCGAGCGTCATGTTCAACTCGCGCACGAGCTCGGCCGGCGTCGGGTCGGTGCGCGTGAAGATCGTGAACGCGGTCGCGACGCTCGCCATCACCAGCGCGGCCGTCACGCCTTTGCCGCTGACGTCGGCCATGATGAAGTAAATGCGTCCATCGGGACGCACGATGAGATCGTAGTAATCGCCGCTCACCGTGCGGCATGGTTTGTTCGTCCCAGCGAAAACGTATCCGTCGATCGTCGGAAGCTCGGCGGGTAGCAATCGACTCTGAATCGTGTATGCGGTGCGCAGCTCTTCATCGAGCCTCGCCTTCGCAATCGATTCTTCGCGCAATCGCGTCGTTTCGAGTTTGCGCGCGGCGAAGCGTGCGATCTGCGCGATGAGATGTACGTCGTCGTGCGTCACCGCGCCGCGTTGCGCGAGGAAATCGAGGTAGAGCACGCCGAGGACTTCATCGCCGATGATCAATGGCGCGCAGACGGCGGAGCGGATGTTCTGCGCGACGATCGACTCCGCGCGCGCGAGTTTTTCATCCTGCGACGTGTCGACGTACGACACGACGTTGCGACCTTCGACAACCTCTCGCAGCAACGTGCTGCTGATGAAAAGATCGAGCGAATCGCTGGCATCGCTGCGGCGCAGCAGGACATTGCCAAACGTCTTGTGATCCGCCTCCAGCAACGCCAGCGCCGCGCGCGAAGGTTGCAAGAGCACGACGACCTGGTCGAGGATGAAATCGAACAACTCGCCCATGGTGCGGTCTTCGATGAACTGCAGCGCGAGCATGCCCAGGATGTTCGTGCGCGTCGTGTCTTCGACAGCGTCGTGGAGCGGGATAGCGAGGTTCTTCGCCTGCGAATCGCTGTCGAACGAGATGAGGTGCGACGTCGACGTGTGGTCGGGCTCGAACACGACTTCGCTGTCGCCAAGCGTGATGCGGTCGCCCGCTTTCAGCG
>DASYLL010000185.1:0-2871 GCA_036009605.1 Thermoanaerobaculia bacterium
TTCCGCGTGCTCTGACAGCAGCCCGACAGAGCCCGTGGCTCCGCCGGTGCAGGAGAGCATCGTACCAAGTGGCTGTCCGAGCATCGCGCAGACGGCGAACATGATCGTCACGCTGTATCCCGCGCGAGGCGGAGAGCGGCTCATCGCCGCGGCGACGTACGCAGCAGTCCTGCTGTACATCAATACCAAGCATCAGGCGGACGCGCGCACGCTCGTCTTCCGGCTTCTCGACTTCACCTTCGTGCAGTTCAACGCGGGGAAGCTCGTTGGCGGCGGGTCGCTCGCGACGCGGCAGGCGCTGCTCGCGTTCGAGACCGGGCTCTACTGCACGGTCGGATTGCCGACGACGGGCCTCACGCTGCCCGGCGATCCGGGGAACGGCGGCACGGTGAACAAGGTCATCTTCCCGAGCGGTAACACGCAGAGCGTGGTGACGCCCGACGGTAACTCCGGCGTCCAGCTTCCGCCGAACTCCTTCAACACGCCGGCGGTCGTCGTCACGATCAGCGTGATACCGGGTGCGACGCATCCGCTCAACACGACGCTCGATCAGTACGGGCCGTTTTACGATGTGAAGGTGACGCCGGAATCGGCAATCACGGCGAATCTCAACGTCGGAATCTGTCTCGCAGATGGCGCGGAGATTCCCACGGTGTTCCTCGCGCACAACGTTACGCAAACCGTGAGTGGCGTGCCGACGCCCGGAATCGAGGTGCTGCCACCTGGCCCGTCGATCTCCGGACTGTGTACGACGCAAACGGCATCCATGAGCACGCGCGACATGATGCATCTCGCGATGCGCGGTGAATTTGGTCGCGCCGGCTCCGAGCTCGGCTCGGCGATCGCCAGCGCGCTGCTTCCCGAGAATGCGTACGCGGGAAGTGGTGGCAAGACGGGGACGACGAAGGCGTTCAGCCCGTTCGGCGGCGTCGACACGAAAGTGTTCATGACGACGAACCCGTCGCCATTCCCGGCGCAGACGTCTCCGGCCGGATCGGCGGTTGCAAACTCGCCGTCGACGCTCGTGTCGACGAAGCTCGGTGCCGTCGTTCCGAAGACGAACGTGCTCTTCTCGGTCACGAGCGGTGGAGGCACCGTGGGTGGTGCGTCGACGTCGACGGTCACGACGAACGCCACCGGTGTGGCGACGGTGAGCAGCTGGGTGGTGAACACGGGTGCCAACACCGTGCAGGCGGTAGGCACGTATGCGAATCCGACGGTCACCTTCGCGCTGGCGCCGGTGGGCTCGGGCTTCCCGCAGGCGGTAGCGGTAGATCCGGCGAACGGTGTGAGCTTCGCGGCGACCGGCGGCGATGTCGTGCCGTACGGCTCGTCGTATCTCTTCCTCGACGGTCAACAAGGGCACGACGCGGGATTCCAGACGCCGGGCTTCCCGACAGCGGGGTGGAGCACGGGCAGCGGGCCGTTCGGCAGTGGTGATGTCGGCGGAACCGTGTGCGCGATCAACAGCGAGCCGGGATTCACACTGAACGCGAGTTGGGTGGTGGGCACGGACATGCTGCTGCGGAAGAGCTTCGCACTTCCAACGTGGTGGACCGCGCCGCTCACGGTCACGGCTGCAATCGACAACGACATCGCCGTGTACGTGAACGGCAATCCGTTGACGACGTTGAATGGTACGCCACTGTATTCGTTCTCCGGAGCGGACGCGAGCAACTACTCGTTCAATCCGACCTCTGGATTCGTGTCGCACGAGAACTGCGCGACGAAGGGCTCGCTCACCTTCAGCATTCCCGCTTCGTTCCTGAACCTCGGCGGGCAGAACACGCTGGCGATTCGGGCGCGCGACCGCGGCAGTGTGAACTATGTCGACGCGAAAATTTCTGCAGGGGCGCCGCCGACGCAGTGATGGGTGGGTAGTGCTTAGCGTCGAGTAGGGAAGCGGGGTGGCGCGAGAGCGTCGCCCCGCTTTCGCATCGTGCATCTGCCAAAGGGAGTTTACTGCCACTGCTTTTGTAAACCGACAAAAACGGACTGAACGGACTGAACGGATTGAACGGAAACAGCGCTCGCCGTGAGCGTTCTCCGTCAGGTTCGTCCGGTTCGTTTTTTGTGTAAAACGAAAGCAGTTACCGCTGGTCCCTTGCAGTGGATCGGTGAGTCGCGGCTCGGCGTAGTTGCTTCGGGACGCGCTGCCGCTCACGCATCGCGACCGCCTGAACGTCGATCTGCTCGCCCTCGTTCAGGGCGTGGCCGCGGTCCAGGACAGGGGGCAGCGACGAGAGGTTGACGATGGCGCACACCGCTTTTAGTAATTAGGTAACGAACTCGTTACCCAATTTCGATGCCTCGAACACACGCTCTCGCCGACCCCTTCTTCGCCGTATCCGACCCGACGCGCCGAGCGTTGCTCGATCGGCTGCGCCTGGGGTCGGCGCCGGTGACGGAGCTCGCTGTCGGCTTCGCGATGAGCCGGCCGGCGGTGTCGCGACATCTGCGCGTGCTGCGCGAGGCGAATCTCGTTCGCGAGCGCCGCAGCGCGCACGACGCGCGGCAGCGGGTGTATCAGATTACGCCGATGCCGCTGCGCGATATCGTCCAGTGGGCGCAGAGCTACGAGCTGTTTTGGCACGGCGGGCTCGCGCGACTCAAGACTCACGTCGAGAAAGGCGCTCGCACCAGAGCGCGGGAGAAAAAGCACTCATGAGTTCCACCAGTCGCACCATCGCGAATGAGCATGTCGTCCGCGCTGTCGTCGAGATCGCAGCCACGCCCGAGGATGTGTTCGCGGCGCTCACCGATCCGCGCGAGCTCGCGGCATGGCTCGGCGGCGTAGACGACTTTTCGTCAGGCAATGGCTGGAGTGATGAGCCGGAAAAGGGCGCGACCTGGAAGTCACCGGCCATTGGT
>DASYLL010000186.1:0-5699 GCA_036009605.1 Thermoanaerobaculia bacterium
ACGAGTTGTTTCGCCGTTGCAGGCGCGAGCGCGTTTGCCGTCACGAGCAACGCCAGGCCGACGAGGAAGAGCCAGAGCCACGCGTACGCGAATCGTTTGGCGTGCTTCGATGGGAAGCGGTCGCAGCTGAGGAGGCGGTAGCGTTCATTGAGAACGACGATGGCCAGCCAGACCAGCGTGACGGAGATAGCCGAGATCGCGTAGATCATGCGCGGGCGAAGTGTAGCCTACTGTTCACGTTGTCATCCCGAGCGGAGCGAGGGACCTGGGCGGGCGGGGCACGAGGGATGTGCTTGTCGCCCCGCCCGCCCAGGTCCCTCGCTCACGCTCGGGATGACAACGCTCGCTAGTCTTCCGGCAGGCTCTCGGCGAGGACATCGAGTGCGATGTAGCCGAGACAGAGAGCGACGCCGAAGAGTCCCGTGACGGCGAACGTCTTCGGATGACTCATCGGATTCATGATCTGGCTGGCGATGTCGCGGAAGAGCGGCAGAGGATCGGTGAATGCTTCCCAGCTGTTCCATCGCAGAAAGCGGCCGAGGTAGATGCCGAATGCGGAGAGCAGTAATGCGCCGAGGGCGATGCCCCATCCGGCGATGACGCCGTAGTGCCGCGTGAAGATGTGCTGCACGATCATCACGGACGCGTAGCCGAGGAGCAGGCCGGCGCCGGCGCACGAGAGCAGCAGCAGGACGTCGTACCAGAGCGGAATGTTGCCTCGCTGCTTCAGATGGATGAAGTCCGTGATGATGTACGGCGCGTTCGGCAGGAAGAGCAGCCACACCACGAACGACGTCCATTGCAACGGCCGCACGCTGTGTTTGTGGTCCAGCCATTCGAAGAGGAGCGCAGCAGCGAACGGGATCGCGGCGAGGACGAGATTCCAGACGAGAAAGAGATAGGAGAGCGAGTCCGAATGCCACATGCGCAGCACGAGCAACGCCCAGCACCAAACCAACAGCACGGCAAAGACGGCGATGCGCTTGACCATCAGTGGGCTGGCTGGACGTCCACTTGATTGTCGTAGAACGTGGCGCCGCCGCCGAGGTCGGTGAGCGCTTGCGATGTCGTGTGATTCGCGTTCGTGCGATCGTCGGTCAGTTTCGCCCACCAGACGGATGGCGCGGAGACGACGCCGGGGCGGACGCGATCGGTGATCACGGCTTCGGCTTTGAACGCGCCGCGATCGTTGAAGATCGAGACGATCGATCCTGCTTCGATGCCGCGCGCGTCGGCGTCATCTGCGTGAATCTCCAACGTTGGTTTGCCGGCGGCGCGTCGCAATGAAGCGACGTTGACGAAGGTCGAGTTGAGGAACGAATGCGCGGGCGGCGAGATGAGTGCGAGCGGAAAGCGGCGCACGAGCTCGGGATCTCGTTCTTCGGATTCGTATGGTGGGACGTATTCAGGAAGACGATCGACACCGGCCGCGGCGGCGCGTGCGGAGTCGATCTCGATTCTGCCGCTCGGCGTGGAAAGACGCGTGCCGCGGCGATAGGGAAGATGTGGCTTCGGGATATCGAGACGGATCGACGCGCGCTCGCGCAGCTCTTCGAGCGTGAACGGCATGTTGCGCAGGAGCTGCCGCATCATCGTCTCGTCGCTTTCCTGCAATTCGGGGAAATCGAGATTCATGCGTGTGGCGATGCGGCGAAAGATCTCGGTGTTCGGCAACGCTTCGCCGAGCGGTTCGATCGCGCGTGCGTTGAACATCAGGAATGTGTGGCCGTACGCCTTGTGAATGTCTTCGTGCTCGAGTTGCGTGGTTGCGGGAAGCAGCACGTCCGCGTAGTCGGCGGTGTCGGTCTGGAAGTGTTCGAGCACGACGGTGAACAGATCCTCGCGACGGAGGCCTGCGAGGACGTTTTCGCGATCGGGCGCGATCGATCCCGGATTCGAGTTGTAGTTGATGAACGCCATCACGCGCGGGTTGTCGATGCGCGTGAGTGCTTCGCCGAGGCGGGACATGTTGATCGTGCGCGTGCCGGGCGGGATGAGGTCGGGGCGTGCGATCGAAGCCGTGTCGAGTTTCGAGAACGTGCCGGACGTCGACAGCATCGCGCCGCCGCCCGCGTCTTCCCACGCGCCCGTGACAGCGGGAAGAATCGAGATCGCGCGCACGGCAGAACCGCCGCCCGCGTGTCGCTGCAGACCGTAGTTGAGACGGATGAAGGTCGGCCGTGTCGTGCCGTAGCGATGCGCGAGATGTTCGATCGTCTCGACCGGGATACGGCAGATTTGCGCGACGCGTGACGGTGCGTAGTCATTGAGCACGCGCTCGCGCAGACCTTCCCAGCCGAGGGTCATTTCGGCGAGATAGCCGCGATCTTCGAGATTGTCGCGGAAGAGGACGTGCATCATCGACAGCGCGAGCGCGGCGTCGGTGCCGGGTCGGATGGCGATGTGCTCGTCGCACGCGACCGCGGTGCGCGTGCGCAGCGGATCGATGCAGATCGTCGTCGCGCCGTTCGCTTTCGCTTTGCGGATGAACGGCCAGAGATGCGGATTCGATGTGAGTGTGTTCGTGCCCCACAGCACGATCAGTTTGGCGTCGACGATGTCTTCGGGATCCGGCGCCATGCGCGTCCCGTAGGTCAGGTTCAGCGCCTCGACGCCGGCGCTCGCGCAGATGGTGCGATCGAGCAGCGACGCACCAATGCGATGGAAGAAGCGGCGATCCATCGACTCGCCCTGCAGCAGTCCCATGGTTCCCGCGTACGAATACGGCAGGATCGCCTGCGGTCCATGCGTGTCGATGATCCGCTGCAGGTTGGTGGCGATGAGATCGAGTGCCTCGTCCCACGTCGCGCGACGGAACTTGCCCTCACCCTTCGCGCCGACGCGGATCTGCGGATAGAGCAGACGGCCGTCGTGATACGTGCGCTCGAGATACTTCGCGACTTTCGTGCAGAGGAAGCCCTGCGTGACCGGATGCTCCGGATCGCCCGCCATACGGATTGCGCGGCCGTCTTCGACGGTCACGAGCATCGCGCAGGTGTCGGGGCAATCGTGGGGGCAGACGGCGCGGGTGATCACGTCGGCGAGTTTAGCGCGGTCTGCCCGTTGTCAGTTATCGGTTGTCGGTTGTCTGTGCCGCAGCGCGAGAAGTTGCAGACAACCGATAACCGATAACCGACAACGAGCGCGAATCGCGCGCGCAGCGCGCTATTCGCGCTCGAGCACCATCGCCACCCCAATGCCGCCCGCCGCGCACACGGTCACGAGTCCGTACTGCTCGCCCGTGCGCTGCAGCTCATTGCACACGGTGGTCACGATGCGCGCGCCGGTGGCGCCGAAGGGGTGGCCGAGGGCGATGGAGCCGCCCGTCCGGTTGATGAACGTCGGATCGATGTCGCCGATCGCTTCGCTGCGGCCGAGTTTTTCCTGCGCGATCTTCTTCGAGCCGATCCATTGGATGTTGGACAGAACCTGCGCGGCGAAGGCTTCGTGCATCTCGATGACTTTGATCTCTTCGAGCTTGATCTTCGCGCGTTCGAGTGCGATCGGAAGCGCGAAGACGGGGCCTTGCAGCAGCTGATCGAAGGGATCGGTTGCGGCGTAGGCGTAGCTGCGGATGAAGCCGATCGGCTTGATGCCGAGCGCTTTCGCTTTTTCTTCGGACATCAACAGCACGGCGGCGGCGCCGTCGGTGAGCGGGGAGGCGTTGCCGGCGGTGATCGTGCCGTACTTGCGATCGAACACGGGACGCAGTTTGGCGAGCGCTTCGAGCGTCGAATCGCCGCGAATGAGGTTGTCGGTCTCGACGATGTTGTCGAACGTCGGCGGCACGACGACCTGCATCACTTCATCTTTGAAGCGGCCGCTCGCCGTTGCTTCCGCCGCGCGGTGATGGCTCTGCAATGCGAAGCGATCCTGTGCTTCGCGTGTAATGCCGTTCGCCTTGGCCATCTTCTCCGCGGACTCGCCCATCGACAATCCCGTCGTCGATTCCGCGATCGCGGGCGCATCAGGCGCGAGGTCTTTAGGCCGGATCTTCGAGAACGCGGCAAGCTTGCCGGAGAGCGATCGCTGTTTGCTCGCGGAGACGAGCGCGTCGGCGAATTTTTTCGAAAAGAGAATCGGTACGTCGGAGAGCGATTCGGCGCCGCCGGCGATGACGGTGTCGGCGTAGCCGCGCGCGATCATGTCGGCTGCCGCGGTGATCGCCTGGTTCGCAGACGCGCACGCTTTGCTGACGCTGTACGCGGGGATCCGGCGCGGCAGGCCTGTGCCGAGGACGATCTCGCGTGCGATGTTCGGCGCTTTGACCGAGGGGATGACGTTGCCGAACACGAGCTCCTGCACTTCGTTCGGATCGATGCCGGATCGCTGCACGAGCTCGCTGACGACGAGCTTGCCGAGATCGAGTGCGGAGAGATGGCCGTAGTGCGTGCCCGACTTTGCGAAGGGAGTGCGGAGTCCGGCGACGACGGCTACGCGCGGTGTGTATTGCCACGTCATGCGGCGGAGCATACAACAGCGCGTTTCGCGCTGGTTGTCGGTTCTCGGTTCTCGGTTGTCTGTGGGTTCTTGTGCTGCGGCACAGACAACCGACAACCGACAACTGACAACCAGGAACCGACAACCAAGGTACGATCGCGCCATGCAATCCAACCCGCTGCGCGAGGGACTGGAGCAGGAGCGGGTGCCGGAGCCTTCGTGCCTGGCGATCTTCGGTGCGTCCGGCGATCTCACGCAGCGCAAGCTGATCCCGGGCCTCTATTCGCTCGCCCATGAAGGCCTCCTCCCCACTGGACAAACGATCATCGGTTTCGCGCGCGCGGCCATCACGGACGAAGAGTTCCGCGCCACGATGAAGGAAGCGTGCAATGAACACGCGCGCACGCGGCCTGTCGATGATGCGGTGTGGGACAACTTTGCGAAGGGGCTGTTTTACGTGCAGGGCGAGTTCGGCGACGCGGCCGCGTACGATCGTCTCAAGGAACGGATGGAGGAGTTCGATCGCACGCGCGGCACCGGCGGTCGACGCATCTATTACCTGGCGGTGCCGCCCGATTTCTTCGCGACGATCGCGGAGACGCTCGGCTCGAAGGGGATGGTCAATGATCCCGAAAGCGGCGCGCCGTACACGCGCGTGATCGTGGAGAAGCCGTTCGGGCACGATCTCGAATCCGCGCGCGAGTTGAATCGCGTCGCCGTCTCCACCTTCCGCGAGCGGCAGGTCTTCCGCATCGATCACTACCTCGGCAAGGAAACCGTTCAGAACCTGCTCGTGCTGCGGTTCGCGAACGGAATCTTCGAGCCGTTCTGGAATCGTCAATACATTGACCATGTGCAGTTCACGGTCGCGGAGTCGATCGGCGTGGAGAAGCGCGGCAATTACTTCGACAGCGCCGGCATCGCGCGCGACATCATTCAGAACCACATGCTGCAGCTCGTGTCGCTCGTGGCGATGGAGCCGCCGGTCGCGTTCGAGGCCGATGCGGTACGCGATGAGAAGGTGAAGGTGCTGCGCGCGCTGCGTCCCATCTCGACCGCCGACGCCGTCCGTGCGCAATACACAGAAGGCTCAGTCCTCGGCGAACATGCCGCTGCGTATCGCGCCGAGGAGAAGGTGAATCCGGAGTCGACGACGGAGACGTTTGCGGCGCTGAAGATGTTCGTCGACAACTGGCGTTGGGCAGACGTGCCGTTCTATCTGCGCGCGGGCAAGCGACTGCCGAAGCGCGTGACCGACA
>DASYLL010000187.1:0-37537 GCA_036009605.1 Thermoanaerobaculia bacterium
TATGCATCAGACGTTCTGGTTGCACCATTCTCGCGACTCCCACAAATGCGACTTGCCGAAAGTTACCGCGTTTCCGGGATCGCATGCCAGCGGTTACGCATCCCGTTACTCGACCTTCGGGGAATCGGAATGCTCGCAGCACTCATGGCGCTCTTCGGCTTCGTTGTTCTGGGACGCTAGTCGCCCCGTCGCGCTGCCTCGATCGTGGCAACGTCGATTTTCTTCATCGGCATCATCGCTTCGAAGGCGCGCTTTGCCTCATCGCCACCAGCCGCCATTGCGTCGATCAGCACGCGAGGGGTGATCTGCCAGGAAAGGCCCCAGCGGTCCTTACACCAGCCACACTGGCTTTCCTGCCCGCCGTTGTCGACGATCGCGTTCCAGTAACGGTCCGTCTCTTCCTGATCGTCCGTCGCGATCTGGAACGAAAAGGCTTCGCTCTGCGGGAAGGTCGGGCCGCCGTTGAGACCGATACAGGGAATGCCGAGGACGGTGAACTCTACCGTCAGGATGTCGCCCTCCTTGCCGCCCGGGAAATCGCCGGGCGCCTTGTGAATGGCGGTCACTTCGCTATCCGGAAAGGTGGCGGCGTAGAAGCGCGCCGCGTCGACCGCGTCCTTGTCGTACCAGAGGCAAATCGTGTTCTTTGGCGTCATGCGTAGCTCCTCACGTTCTCAATGCTAAAGCTCCGCCAAAGGCGAGGACCAGGGGGCTCGCAGACTCGCCTCGATCCCCGATTCCCTTTCCGGGCACAAGGAGCCATCACATCGTGGGGCATGACCGAGACATCGGTCGGGGCCGTTCGACCCGAACGATGGAAATCTGCCGGACCTCTTCGTCGGCTACATGCAGTGGATTCGCGCGGAAGAGAACCGAACGAACTGCACCTGCGCTGCGTCACCATTCTCAGCCAAATTCACGTCCGGCGAAGAATCCAATGTTGAGAAAAGCTCTGGAATGGCTGGCGATCGCTCTGTCCGTCTTCTCGCCGGGGATCTTCCCGGCCTATGCAGGGTTCGGAGGGACGGACCTCGTGCTTCCCGCCGTCGGACGGATACTCGGCGCAAACGACAGCGAGTACTACACGACAATCTGGATCAGCAATCCGAATGCGGAGGTCGCGGACGTCCAATTGTCGTTCCTGCGCGCGGGACAGAGCAATCCGAACCCGCTGACGCTCAACGACTCGATTGCTCCGGGCGCAACGAAGACATTCGAGAACGTCGACGACTCCAACTCGCCCTCGGCCGACGCGCGCTCGCGGACGAGTTCTCCTGCGCGGCGGTCCTGCTCTCGATCGCCACGCTTCTTTCGTATTTGCGCACGCGGCATCCCGGATGGCTCGTCGCATGGATCGCTGCGACCACGATCGCGATCGCCGCGAAGGAACAGTTTCTCTTCCTCTATCCCGTGCTCCTGCTGTTCTGGTGGCTGCGCTCGCGGCGTGTCGGTCTCGCGGAGATCGCGGCATGGGCGACGCCGCCGTTCCTCTTTTTCGCGGTTTACTGCGTCCTCGCGCGCGACGTCTCTTCGTTCTTCCGCATCGCGCAGATCATTACCGGCGCGATGACGGCACCGTACGCCGAGCAATATCAGAGCGGACCGCCGCATCGACTGCTGCTCGATCTGATGGCGGTCGCTCCGATTCTCACCATCGTGGCGTTGGCCGCGCTCGTGAGTGCTTTGCGAACTGCGCGTTCCGAGGTGCGGCACGTTGCGCTGCTTGCCGTCGGAATTCTTGTCGTACACGCGCTGCTGCCCTCGCAGAATCTTCGCTACATCGCTCCCGTCGATCCGCTGCTGCGCATCCTTGCCGCCGCGTTTCTCGTCGGTGAACGAGCGCGGAAGTGGCTGCCGGCGTTTCTGCTGATCAACGCGGCCTCGGAGCTGGCGTTGTTCCACGAGATCTTCATCGCGGGCCAGGTCTACGATCCCGTGACCGACAATCTCCTGCGCGCTCTGAAGATGTTGCCGCGATAGAGTGACGGACGTGAAGCGGACGGAGTTTTTCGCGGCCTGCGCAGCCGCGATCGCGCTGATTCTCGGAGCGTATGCGGGCTCTCTCGACAACTCGTTTCATTTCGACGATTCGCACGTGATCGAGAACAACCTGTACCTCCGCAGTCTCGAGCACGTCCCGCGATACTTCACCGACGCATACACGTTCAGCAGCCTTCCCCAGAACGCGACGTACCGTCCCCTCGTGACGTTGTCGCTCGCGCTCGACTACGCGCGCGGTGCTCTCAATCCGCGCCCGTATCACGTCACGCAGATCGCGCTGCTGCTCATCACCGGCGCACTGCTCGTCCTCTTTTTCACGCCGATCGCGGGAGAGTTGCCCGCGCTCTTGGCAGCCACGCTTTTCTGCGTGCACACCGCGAACACGGAGACGATGAATCTCATCTCCGCGCGTTCGGAGCTGCTCTCGACCGTCGGCCTCCTGGGATCGTTGGTGCTCTATCAGCGCTCGCCGTTCGCGCGCCGTTCGCTGCTCTATCTCATACCGCTGGCCATTGGTGCGCTGGCCAAGGCGCCGCTCGTCGTCTTCGCTCCGCTGCTGTTTGCCTACGCGCTTTTGATTGAACGGAAGTCTCCGCGCGAGGCTCTGCGCATCGCCCTGCCGTCGCTGCTCCTCGGCATCGCGCTGCTCGTGTTTCTCAACAGCATGAATGCGAAGGAATGGGAGTCGGGTGGCGGTTCGGCGTGGAGCTATCTCATCACGCAGCCTTTCGTCTGGCTGCACTATGCGCGGCTGTTCGTCCTGCCGATCGGGCTGACCGCCGATTCCGACTGGACGACGTTCGCGCACTGGTACGACACGCGCGCCGTCGCCGGCTACGCGTTCATCGCACTGCTGATCCTCGCCATCCGCCGCGCTCCGGCGACGGTCGCATTCGGCCTGACGTGGTTCGCAGTGGCGCTGCTGCCGACGAGCATCTTCCCGCTCGCCGAAGTGTCGAACGAGCATCGGATCTTCTTCGCATTCATCGGACTGGTGCTCATCGCGGCCACGTACATCCGCACACGCACGCTTGCCATCGCAGCGACGCTGCTCCTCTGCATCCACGCCTTCGCAACGCATCAGCGCAACGCGATCTGGAAGAGCGAAGAAGCACTCTGGGCGGACGTCGTTGCGAAAAGTCCGGCCAATGGTCGCGCGTGGATGAACTACGGTCTCACACTGATGTCGAAAGGCGACTACGTCGGCGCAAAACGCAACTTCGAGCACGCTGAGACGCTGGTGCCGAACTACTCGACGCTCGAGATCAATCTCGGCATCGTGAAAGGAGAGCTGGGCGACGATGTCGCGGCCGAGCGACACTTTCGGCGAGCGCTGGAGCTGCGTCCGGATGTGAGCGCGCATCTGTTCTACGCACGCTGGCTTGCGAAGCGCGGGCGTGCGCCCGAGGCGTTACCTCATGCGCGCGAAGCGATGCGTCTCAGTCCCGCGTCCGCGGACGCTCGGGCGCTCACCTCGCGTCTCGAGGTCGCGAAAGGCGCAGCAGGCTCACGGACCTGGCCCGACTACAGGAGCGCGTTCGATGCAGGACTCGAAGCGATCCGTACGAGCGACTGGAGCGGCGCTGTCGAGGCGAATCGCGCCGCGCTGGCCCACGATCCCCGCTCCGCCGACGCGTGGAACAATCTCGGCTGGTCCCTCGCGCAGCTCGGCTTCCGCGATGAAGCGATGCGCGCGTACCGGAAGTCCCTCGAGATCCGACCCGACGACACGCGCACGGCCAACAATCTTCGGCTGATCGAAGAGAAGCGCTGACGAAACTACCGCGCCTGAAATCTTACGGTGGCGCTGTTCTTTCCAGTCAACACATTCACTGAGATCGGCGCCGCAAAGCCGTCCGCCACCTCGTAGATCCGCTGTCCCTCGAGATCCGAGCGATAGGGCCAGAACTCGTACGTGCCCGGCGGGATGTGCGTGAGGGCGATGGTCCCTTCCGCATCGGTGCGGAGCGAGAAGCCGCGCGTGACGAGCTGTCGCGCGACCGCGGGCGGGATCACTGTACCGTCGATGCTCATGACCACCCAGAAATCGGGGAATGGCTCGCCGAGCTCCGACTTCAGCGCCAGGCGCAGCGACGACGAGCCATCGCGCACGCGCAGCAGGACGGGTTGATCCTTCGTGACTGCCCCTATCGCGATCGAGCCTTCCTTCGGCAACGCATAGATCGTGCACACGCCGGCGTTCGGCACGGCCACGTCAGCACGCCCCTCGGCATTCGTGTGCGTCGTCGACTTGACGTGTCCGTCGCAGGCCGTGAACAGCGTGGCATCGACGACGGGATGACCGCGCTCATCGACGACACGCACCGGCCGATGCGCACCGTGAGTCAGCGCGAGATCGATCTTCTGATGTGCAGGTGCGCCGTGCAGCTCGAACGAGATGGCATCGCTGTCCACGTACGACTGCGCACGCGCGGACAGCGAATGCGAGCCTTCACGGGCTCCGAAGAACTCGAAGCGGCCATCCGCGCCGGAAGTCGTACGGATCGTGAGCGTCGAGATCTCGTTCTGCGACCGCAGAGCGACAAGCGCGTTCGCGATCGGCTCGCCGTCGTCGCCGATCACTTGGCCCGCCACCGTGCGATCGGGAATGTCGATCGTCAGCGTCTGCTGTGAAAGCGTTACATCGACCTGGTGCGGCGCGGAGCTGTTCCGCTGCACGCTCGCGGTATAACGACCGGGCTCCCACAGCGCTCCTGCAAACTGTCCATCGTCACCGGTGTCCAGCTTCATGGACCAGCGAAGCTCATCGTGGATGAGCTCAACACCGGCACCAGCCAGCGGCTTGCCCGCGAGCAGAACACGCAGCGACGTTCTTGTTTCCGGAAGAGCGAAGCGCAGTTTTGCTCCATCCGCGCCGACGTTCACTTTCCCACTGAGCTTCTGCAGCGGCTGCGGCCCACTCAGGAGAACGATGTACAGACCTTTCTCGAGGCCGGTGAACACCGCTGCCGATTGGTCGGCGGCAAGCGTCTTCGTCGCCGACCACACGGGGATTCTTCCTTCGACGCGAGGCGCGACGGCCACTTCGACAGGTCCAAGGAAGCCATTCCGCTTCACCGCGACTTCGAGATCCGCAGCCGATACGGACACGGAAAAGATGAGCGACAGGACAGCAAGAGTACGCATGGTCACGATCTCCACGGGCGACCCTTCCGGCAGTTGGGGTTCGTGGATTGGATTAGTTCTGAAGGGTGGGAGCAGGCGTGTCGGCCTGCGCGATCGCCGACGGAGTGACCACGACCTGCGTCAGCTCGTTCGTGATCTCGATCGACGCGACCTTCCATTCGGAAAGCACCGTCTTGACGCCGGCGTCGGCGGCGCTGAAACCGATGCAGAAGCCGTTGTAATTCTCACAGCCGGTGCCCGTGTAGCGGCATGGCCTGTGTTCGGAGCTGGTGTCAGCACATTCTCCATTCACGCAGTCCTGGCATTGGGGAGCGGCGAATGTCGGAGATACTGCGAGCAGGAACAGCGTACAGACGAAAAGGACTCGGAAGAGCTTCATGACATTCCTCCTGGCGCCGGAAAGATCGCCCGCCATCAGAATGCGGATACGGAATGCCCACCACTAGAGACATTTCCTGTCTTTCTACTCCTTGATCTGCAGCACCAGCGGCATCGGCCTGTCCGGTGCGGCCGTTGCGATCTCGCGATTGAAGCGCAGGACCTTTCCATCGAACGTCCATCCGCCGTCGCTGCAGACCGAGGCGGGATCGATCGGCTTCCCTTCGCGCACGCGCAACGCGTTTGCCGTCGCCTCCCGCTCGGCGCGGTAGCGGAACGCGCGACGCCAGACGAACGTCAGGTCCGTCCCCAGCTCATTCGAGCTCGCGCTCACGTCGCAGCGCGTGGTCTTGAACAGCTCTTCCGCGATCCGGCGATCATGTTCGACAGAATCTGCGAGCCATTTCGTCGGAAACATCTGCGCGCCGTCCGTCCAGTACGACGCCGCTGAAAACTGAAACGCTTCGAGCAGCGGTCGCACGCTGTCGCGCTGCTGCAATTCGCCGAGCCACGCCGGCGCGGGCAGCGGCATTTTCCAGGCGACCGCATTGATCATCCGCGCCGTCGTCAACGCGGCCGTCTGCGTCATCAGCTGAGGATGCGCGTTGAGCGCGCCGGCAAGCTTCCACGTGGCGTGCAGGTCCTCCCACGCCGCCGGATCGTTTGCGCGCGCCTTCGTCAGCGCGCTCGCGACGAGGGCTCTCGCCGCAGTCAGCTGCACCCCGCGCATCGCCGCCGTGTCGGGATGGTCGATTCCGTCGTGGCGCGTCCATACGATCGGCTCGCGCAGCACCAGTTCGCGAATCGCGGAAACGTCGGGGAGCGCCGGCGGCTCGGCGATGGCGAGCGCACCTCGCGTGATCTCACGGGCCACGAAATCGTCGACGACCTCGTTCTTCGGCAACGCGTTGGCGAGCGCCGTCAGTTTCACAGATGCGTCGTTCGCCTGCAGCGGCGGAAACCGATTGGCGACCGAGTCGAGTCCCCCCATTCCTCCCGGCCACGCCTGCGCACCCGAGGTTGCAACGATCTCGGGGGTCCGAAACCAGGAGACGACCCAGACCACGAGCGCGACTGCGACCACGACTACGATCAGGACTTTCTTCATCGTTCCCTCAGATTAGAATCGCCGCACGGAGAAGCCAATGGCCAACATCAGACATACGACCGCAACTACGTTTGCTTTGATGATTCTGCTGTCGCTCACGACCGAGGCGACGGCACGACAGACTCTGAAGATCGGCATTGCCGAAGGGAAGGGAAGGCAGACGGCGGCCGACTCCTTTGCTCCGTTCCTCAAACAGATGAACGCGTCGCCGCAGTATGCGTTCGAAATGGTCGTCTTCGAAGACGGCGAGAAACAGTACGAGGCGCTTCGCGGCGGCAAGGTCGACCTCGCGTTTCTCGGACCCGCACCGTACGTGAAAGCTCACTCTGAGTTCAAAGCGGAGCCGGTGGTTGCAGAGGCCGGCGATCTGCGCAGCTTGCTCGTGGTGCCGAAGAACTCGCCGATCCGCTCCGTCGCAGGGCTTCGCGGCAAAACGCTCGCCCTCGGTTACGAAGGATCGACGACCACGCATCTCCTCCCGATGCTGCTTCTCTCGAAGCATCAGCTCAAGAAGGAAGACCTCGGTCGCATCACCTTCGTCGGCGACCAGACGAAGAAAATCGTCGATGCGATCCTCGACGGGACAGCGATGGCGGGCGGCATTTCCGAGACTCTGTACGCCGCGCACAAGAACGAGTTGCGCGTGCTGGACACGTCGGAGCCGCTGCCCGGCGCGCTGATGGTCGCGCATCCGAAGGTCGGCGCGAAGGTCGTGAAGGATCTCCGCGTACTGTTCGTCAAGTACGTGCCCGTGGCGGGATCGCCACGCTTTCCGAAAGGTGCCGTTGCAGTGACGGACGATACGTACAACCGCGTCCGCTTTCTCTGCAAAGTGGTTCTCGGCCGGATGTACCTGTAGGCGCTCATCGTTTCGGCGCGAGTTGCACGCGCGCATCTGCCTGCGCCTCCGCGACCGTGCGATAGCCGGTGTTCATCCCTCGCCGCGGGCTGTAGAGATCGGTGGTGCTAGAGAATCGACCTTGCGCCGCCCCAGAGCTCGACCAGCGTGCTGATCAACCAGCTGCGCGCGGTGTACCAGTGATAGCGATGCCTCTCCGCGTAGAACACTTCGTAGAGAGGAAACGATGCGCTCATCGCGACAGCCGTGAAAATGAAAAGGGCGGGTTGCCCCGCCCTTTTCATTGAAGCTTTGAAAGCGTGTTATCGCGGCGCGACGATCTGCCAGTTCGCGTCTGCGATCGTGTTCATCGGTACGACGGTGCTCATCGTGGTCTGGTTCATCATCCACACAGCGGCATTGCTGCCGCTGGACGTGCGCCAGATGAGATCCGAGTCGCCGTCGCTGTTCATGTCACCGACACCGACGAGGTTCCACGGAGCGCCGACTGTCGGCAGCGAGGTCGCGGAGACGAACGTCGTACCGTTCAACAGCCAGACGGCCGTGGTGAACGCCATTTCGTTGCGCCACACGAGATCGAGCATGCCGTCGCGGTTGAAGTCGCCGAGACCCTTCACGTTCCAGTTCGCATCGGGAACGGTCGGAAGCGAAGCAACCGAGAGGACCGCGGTGTCGCGCATCAGCCACGCGCTCAGAGTGAACGTGCTGCTGTTGCGCCAGACGAGGTCGGGGAAGCCGTCGCCGTTCAGGTCACCGGCGGCGACCACATTCCAGTTGGCATCCGGGGCACCGGCGAACGTCGCGGTGGACGTGAGGTTCGTTCCGTTCATGTACCAGATGACCATGCTGAAGTCCGAGATGTTGCGATAGAGGATGTCCGCGTGGCCGTCGGCGTTGAAGTCGGCCACCGCGGCGAACCGCCAGTTGCCGCCGAACTGCAGCAGGTTCGTCGAGCTGACGAACGCAGTGCCGTTCATTTCCCACGCGCGCGTGTCGCCGGTGGTTTCATTGCGCCAGACGATGTCGCTGCCGCCGTTGAGCGGCGAGCTGAAGTCGCTCTCGCCCGCGTCGTCATCCATGATGTTGACGGTGGCGACGGAAGCACCGAGGACTCCGCCATTGGCATTCGACAGCGTCACGGTGAAGGTCTGCTTGCCTTCGATCACGGCGGTGTCGAGGAGCGGAATGACGATGGACTCGGACAGGACGTTCGCGGCGAACGTCACCGTACCGCTGCTGGTGGTGTAGCGCACGTTGGCGACTGCCGTACCGGGCGCGGTTGCGTACTGCACGGTGGCCGGACCGGTGGTGTTGCCGCCGGCGCGGGTCACGGTCAGGGTGACCGAACCGGTGTCTTCGAACTTCCAGTACGCGGTCGGATCGAGCGCGATCGTGGAGCCGGTGGTGACTTCCTGCGACACCGAGCCGGTCGAGCCGAAGTAAGTGCCATTGCCACCGTAGTTGGCGTTGATGGTGTGCGTTCCGCCAGAGAGAGCGCTGGTGGTGTACGTAGCCACGCCGCCGGTGAGAACCGCTGCTCCCAGCGGCGAAGCGCCGTCGAGGAACGTCACGGAGCCGACGGGAGTGCCGGTGGTTCCGGTGACGGTGGCCGTGAACGTCACCGAAGCACCGAGAGCGGAGGGGTTGTTGTTGCTGACGACCGCGGTGCTCGTAGCGATCTTGCCGATCGTCTGCGAGAACGAAGAGGAGGTCGACGGAGTGTGTCCGGCATCACCGCCGTACGAAGCCGTCAGCGAGTGCAGACCGAGGGACAGCGATGAGGTGCTGAGCGTGGCCACGCCAGCGGTGAGCGGGGAGCTACCGAGGTTCGTTGCGCCGTCAAAGAACGTGACGGTACCGGTCGGCGTGCCGCCGATCGAAGTCACCGTCGCGGTGAGCGTGAGGCTCGATCCGAACGGCGAAGGATTGGCGCTCGTCGAGAGCGAGGTGCTCGTGGCGATGACGCATCCAGTGTCCGCAACAAGAGTGGCGAACGGTGTCTCGACCACACCCGAGAACGCGATGTTGTCGATTCTCCAGCCGGTGCCCGCGGTGTTGTCGTCCGCACCGGTACGGAAGCGGAAACGCACCGTGCTGCCCGGCGCAATGGCGCGGTTGATGGTGCAGTGCTGAGAGACGGCCTGCGAACCGGTAAACGCCGGGCGTCCATTCAGAGGATTGGTACCGCCGACGATCAGCACCGGCGTCGGGTTGTAGCCATTCGTCGTGCCTGCGCCGGTGGTGCCGACGTCGGTCCACGCACCACCATTCACGGACATTTCGACGACGCCGCCGTCGAACAGATTCTCGAAGCTCCAAGTGTGATCGAACTGCATGGTAGCGCTGCCCGATCCGTCGACCGTGAAGACCGGCGACATGAGGCGGTTGTCCGACGGCGCGCCGCCGTTCGGGCCGAACCACCGGCGGGTCAGCGGGTTGATGTCCTGAATCGAGAACGGCGCGACGTTGCCAAGGGCCACCTCGTAGTCGAGCGACCACGGCGTGGTGGCCATGGTGGCCCCATCGACGGTGTCCGTTGCGGTCGAAGCAGGAATCACGTCAGTGTTTCCGCGGAACGACGCCGTACCGTTGCGCGGACCGCTGATGCCCGGATCGCTGACGGTGATCTGGAAGTCGATCTGCTGGATGCCTGCCACTCCCGGAGCCAGCGCCACGGTGACCTGCGCCGCGACGGTGGACAGCGGATCCGAAGGCGGGAAGTTGACCGTGTTGCCGCTGGGGAAGCTCACGCCCGGCGTGGTGCTGGCGATGGAAGCCGTGGTGGCGGTGAGCGTCGTGCTGCCGACGTTCTTGATTGCGACCGTCAGCTTTCCGAACTCGCCCGAGTCGAGAGCACCGTCCACGTCGCACGAGGCAACGCTGTCATCGAGCAGGGTGGCCGAAGACACCACGATGACGTCCGGAGCAACGACGAAGCTCTCGACGACGCCGGCGTGCGTGGTCGACGCGCGGTCAGGAGCGACCGCGCCGACACCCATGCCGCGCTTGGCGAAGGCTGCCCAGAACTGCAGGTAGTCGGTGTTGTCCGTCGCATACGCGGCCGCCAGGACGGCGTCGCGCGCTTCCGTGTACGTCGGCGCCGACGGAGTCATCGCCAGCGAGGCGACCAGGTACATCTTCATGCGGTCCTGGGCCTGCTGGAAGGTCATGCGCGGCGACGCGCCCTGCGTATCGCGCAGGAGCGAGGCGTAGCATTCCCAAAGCATGTTTGCCCAGATCTCACCGCTGTTGTGGACCTGCGCATTGGGGTTACCGCTGGTGGCAACCGGGGGACCGACCGGATACGCCTGGCCGTTCATGATGTGCTTGAACGTGAAGGCGTTGTACTGAGCCATGTCCGTCGAGTACGGCGTGCGGCGGATGCCCAGGTAGTAGCCATGGTTGGCTGCAGCGTTGAAGGGGACGCCGCTCGTGGCGTAGGTCGCCATGGCGTACACGCCGCCCCATGTTGCGTTGCTCGGCGTGGCGGTGTCGTTCTCACGAACGGTGAGCATGATGGAGTTGAAATCACCCCAGCCCTCGCCCATCGCACGTCCCTGATTGTTGGACAGACCGGCCGCGTTGGAGACGAGGCGGTTGCTGAGGTAGTGGCCCCACTCGTGGAAGACGATCTGGTTGTCGAGTGTGCCGTCGCGGTCCGCGAACCGGTGCACCCGCATGGTGACCGTGTTCGGTACGGCCAGCTCGGTCTTGATCGGGGCCGCGGAGTTGAAGGAGATGACGGAGACCGGCTTGTTCCACACCGTGTTGAAGCCGACGACGTTCGCGACCGCAGTGGGGCTGGCGCTCGTATACACCATGAGGATCACTGCCGCATTCGTCTGCGTGCTGAGACGCGAGATCTTTGTGGAGAAGCTGCCCGTATCCTGGAAGTTGAACATGGCGATCTTGCCGTCGAGAGCCGCGGCATTCGTCACGTTGAGGCTTGCGTCGAACGTGGCAATGACGACATCCGCGGTGACGTCATACGTCTGCACGCCGGACATCGAGACACCCATCGAACGCGGTCCGACGATGTTTGCCGGCGCGGTGATCTCGTTCACGTTCGCCCTGTTGGGGAAGTTGAACATCTGCATGCGCGGGCGTCCGCCGTCGGACGGCGTGGACATGTTCGCGTTGCTGAAGCCGCTGTAGTCCTGGACTTCGGCACGGATGTTGTCGTTGCCGACGCCGCCGCGGCCGAAATTGTCCGTCTGCGCGTTGCGCATTGCTTCGGTGAAGCCCGAGTCGTAGTACCAGTCGTGAAGGAAATTGACGTTGTAGAACAACTGCTGGATCGAGCCCTGCCGTGCTTCGGCCGTCGCGTGAACCACGTCCGGCGTGGTCGTGTGCAGGAACTGGCCGGCCGCGGTGATCTGCCCGCGGTAGTCGCCGGTCGGAGGATCAGCCGGCGGTGCAACAGGGATGAGGCCGTCGTCCGTCGTCGGGTTGCCCTGCGCGTCCGCCAGACCAAAGAGGTCGAGGTAGGCATCGGCATTGTTGCCAACGGTCTCGGTCGCACCCGGTGCGATCCACGGATCGCCCTGGCTGAACGGGAAGTACGGCAGCGTCACGTCCTGCATCGCGAGAAACGGGTGCTGACCGCCATCCGGCAGCGGGACGATCTTCGGATGAACGGAATTGCCTGCCGGCGAGTCGTACGGAATGCCGGTGATCGCGTCAGCCCAGACGCGATAGGTGAAGCCACCCGGAGGAAGAACATCCTGCGGCGTAGTGGAATGCGCTTCGGTAAGGTTCTTGCGGAAGAGAATCGATCCGTCGACCGCCGAGATGACGTACGAGTAGCTGTCCGTCGTCGTATTGCCGATGAACACGCCGTCCGCGCTCACGCCGTCGCGCGAAACGACGGAAGTTTCGATGTAGTACGCGGGGACGAGGCCTTCCGGAAGGTGGAAAAGCACTTTCCTCATGCGCACGGGATCAGCCAGACCCACGCCCGAAGAAGACGGGATCGTGTAGAAGTCGTAGCCGTCGCGCGAGCCTGCCGCGGTCAGCTGCGATCCAACCACACGCAGGTCGGTCAGATTCTTCAGCGCATCAGCGACAGCGGCCGTCGGTGTGCGTGACCACGACGCCTGCTGGCCGCCGATCGCCTGGCTGGTGATGTAGCCGGAGATGGCAATCGGGTTGAGCCGCTGGTCCATGACCACGTTCAGCTCTTCGCGGAAGATGGGAACGCCGTTCACGTGCTGGGAGAACTTGACGATCACCGGCCCGCGGCCCGTGCTGATGATGCCCTCGACGACGGCAGAGGTCGCGTCGGTGCCGCTGAGGCCGTACGCGCTGCCTACGCCCTGCAGAATGCTGCGAGCCGCGGCAATCTCCGCGCGCTCGGCTCCATGCCCGATCGGGGGACGGCCGGAGAGCTGCGCCGGATCAACCCACAGAAAGGTCGGAACGGCGAGGCGCTCCTCTGCCTGAATGGGGAGACCTTTTTTGTTGAGCGATCCGACCTTCTGTTCGATGGTCGTTTTGAGGTTCGCTTTGGGTTTGCTGTTGAACAACGCATCGATGTTCGGAAGGTCTTTGGCAAAGGCGCTGCCGCTGAGCAACGCTGCTACGCCAATCGCTGCGATTGACCGCACGCTAATTCTCATACGTCTCCTCGGGTCCGTGGGTAAAGAGGATTTGGGTTTTGGATCGACAATTTTGGAAGCGTCGAGCATCCTAACTGGATTCCACTCCGCTGGAAACATTTTATTTACGGTCGCGTGCGCTGGATCCTTGACAATGTCCCATGGCGGACTTAACGTCGCGCCGTTCTCCGATGACCCTCTCCCGCGAATCAATCGTGGTCGTTTCCAAAGATCAGATGGCCTCGGACATCGCCGGCGAGACCGTGATTCTCGGCCTGACTGCAGGGCGGTACTACGGTCTCGATGCAGTAGGCGCGCGTATCTGGCAACTCATTCAGACGCCGACCGCAATATCAGAGGTGGAGCGAACCATCGTCTCCGAGTACGAAGTTGATCCGGAACGCTGTCGGCAGGATCTGATGAGCCTTCTGCGGAAGATGATCGACGCGGGATTGGTCGAGGTGCGCGGTGACTCTGCTCCGTAAGCTCGCAGAACTCGATCGCGCCGAACGATGGCTCCTGATCGAAGCCGCGATCACCGTGCCGATCGTACGTGTCGCACTGACCCTTCTCCCGTTCCGTGCCGTCCATCGCTTCATCGCAGCGACGACACTCCGCGTGCGCCGCTCGCGTCCTTCGGAATCGCACACACCCGAGCGCGTCGCGCGCATGGTCGCAGCGATGGCTGCGCGCGTACCGCGTGCGAGTTGCCTGACGCAGGCGCTTGCCGCAACGCTGCTGCTCGCACGTCATGGTTATGCGGCAACCCTGCGAGTCGGCGTTGCGAAGAATGAGAACGGCACGCTTCGCGCGCACGCATGGCTCGAAAGTGGAGGTCGCACGCTGCTCGGTGGCCCCGACTTCGGAACGTTCGTGCAACTTCCGCCGCTCGCGTTTCGTCGTCAATGAGCGGCATCGGCGGCATCGTTCGCCTCGACGGTGCGCCCGTCGCATCGCGCGACCTCGACGCGATGTCCGCGGCGATCGCACATCGCGGTGGCGACGACAATCGCGTCTGGTCGAATGACAGCGTCGCATTCGCGCACGCAATGCTGCGCACGACGGCGGAGTCGCACACAGAGCCGCAACCATTCGTCGATGGACCGCTCACGATCGTCGCCGATGCGCGTCTCGACAATCGCGCAGAGCTTCTCGCATTGCTGGGCATTCGTGATGAGTCGATCGGCGACGCCGCGATCCTCCTCGCTGCGTTTCGCAAGTGGGATCACGCGTGCTTGTTTCACATCGAAGGAGACTTTGCATTCGCCATCTGGAACGAACGCGATCGATCGTTGTTCTGCGCGCGCGATCCGTTCGGCGTGAAGCAGTTCGTGTATGCCGAGCGTCCGCGAAAACTGTTCGCGTTCGCGAGTGAAGTGCGTGCGCTACTCGCGCTCAATGAGATCCCGCGCGATGTCGATGAGAAGCGGATCGCCAATTTTCTTGCGATCTACTTCGACGAACCGGAACGAACGTTCCATCAGGCAATCCGGCGGCTGCCCGGTGGATGTTCGCTCACGCTGCGCGATGGCGAGATCGTCACGGAGCGCTACTGGTCGCCCGAGCACGTTGCGCCGCTTCGTCTTCGCGGCGCCAATCGCGACGCGCGATACGCCGAGGGGTTCCGCGAACACTTCGTTCGCGCGGTGCGGGAGCGGATGCGTTTTGCGAATCCGTCCGAGATCGGCGCGATGCTCAGCGGTGGCTTGGATTCGACATCCATTGCGTGTGTTGCGCGAGATGAGTTGCGTGCGTCGCATGCCGCGCCGCTGCCGGTCTTTTCGTGGATCTTCTCGGATCACATGGAAGCGGACGAGCGCGAGTATCAGGATGCAGTGATCGCGGATGGCGGCATGCGGCAGATCACGCTCGATTCCGCGAGCCTCAACATCTCTCCATGGAGCGACGTTGACGCACTGCTTCCCGACGGTCCGCCATACGCGCCCAATCATTATCTGAATAATGTGGCGGCGCGGCACGCACGCGAGATCGGCGTCCGCATCATGCTCGACGGCACCGGTGGCGACAGCACGATCTCCAGAGGGCGCGGCCGCTACCTCGAGCTTTTCTTCCGCGGACGTGCGCTCACGCTCGCATCCGAGTTGCGCGCACTGGCGCGTCTTCGCGGCACGAACGAATCGCTGCCGCGTCTCTTCTACGCGAATGTCGCGGCGCCGCTGATGCCACGACCGCTGCTCGCCATCGTGCAGCGACTCCGCGGACGAGCGTCCACGAATTTCCCAACGTTCAAGCTCCTCGGGCCGCGCATGAGGGAACAAATCGGAGTACCGACGGTGCAGCCGTCCTGGTACGCATCGACGCGGCGCGAACACCTCGCACAGTTGCTGTCTCCGATGGTCGCGGACGGCCTCGAGCTGCTCGATCATTCGATGGCCATGCATCGAGTGGAAGGACGCTATCCTTTCTTCGATCGACGTCTCGCCGAGTATTGCCTCGCGCTTCCCGCGGATCAGAAGCTCACCGATGGGTATACGCGCAGCGTGGCGCGGCGTGCGATGGCGGGCGTGGTGCCGGATAAGGTGCGCTGGCGCGCGGGCAAAGGGTTGCCGGGACTGCACATTTTCTCTGCAATGCGACGGGACCGCGCCATTCTCGAAGACCTCGTGCGCGATCGCGATGTCCTCGCTCCGTATGTGGATATGGACGTCCTGAATGGCATGTACACGGAGCTCCTTTCCGAGCGTCCGATCGATTTCCGAACGGTGATTCAACTCTGGAGCGCCGCGATTCTCGCCCGTTGGCTGCGTCTCGATGCGGAACGCCAAAATGTCTTGTCAGCATGAAGAACTGCGACTAACATCCCGCACTCACAGCACCGACTCGATAGGAGAGAACCCCATGGACCAGACCTCGATCACCCCAGTTTCCACCGACACCGTTCCGGCTGAGCGCAAGACCTACGTCGCTCCGACGCTCACCGATTTCGGTTCGTTTTCTGAGATCACCCAGGGTTCGTTTGCCGGAGTCGGCCTCGACAACGGCGCTTACTCGTAAACCGACGTCCGCTGAGTTTTTCGGGAGCGTCGTCGCCAGACCGCTCCCGGCTCAGCATTCTTGCAGTTGCGCTTCGAGGAGACTCGCCCCTCGCGCAGAGACGGGCGTTGACGTTTCGCAAACGTCGTAACCAACCTCTCCCAACAAGCCTGCGTACTCTGCCGCCGTGCGTTCACGGCCACCGGTCAGCAGAAGCATCTGCAGATCGAGCGTGTACGGATCGACAATGACGCCGTCATTGGTCTCTTTCAGTACCGCGGCGCGCGCAGGCAGCAACACTTCGACGATCAACAAACGTGCGTCATTGCTCGCTGCCTCGCGGCACGCCCGCAGAATGCGCAACGCCTGATCGTCGCTCCAGTCGTGCAGAATCCACGACAGCAGATAGACGTCGCCGCCCTTCGGAACGCTCTGGAAAAAATCGCCCACAACGAGCTCGCAGCGATCGAGCAATCCCGCAGCTTCGATCGTTGAGCGCGCGCCTTCGATGATTGCAGCGCGATCGAACAGAATGCCTCGCAGCGAGGGTTGCGCGCGCAACAACTCGATCAGCAACCCGCCATGACCGCCACCGACATCCACGACCGTCCGGGCGTTTCGGATCGAGTCGAGTCGCGCGATCTCCGTTCCCAGTCCGGTCGTACTGCCGTTCATCCGCGCTGCGAACGCACGGCTCTTGTCGCTGTCGGACATCCGCTCGAAGAACGTCGTGCCGTGAACGTCATCATGCGGCGTGCGTCCGGTCTGCACCGCGTCGAGCAAGCGGCTCGTCACGTTCCACATGCCTTCGCCGGCGCGAATCGCACTCGGACGAAGCGATCGCGGATGCCCTGTCTGCAGCGACTCGCCGGGAGGCGCGAGAGCAAAGCGCCCGTCTTCGGCTTCGAGAAACACGCCACACGTCACGAGAAAGCGGAGCACGCGCCGCAACGTCGATGCGTGTACGTGCAACGCCTCGGCGAGATCGTCCGCGCTGCGCGGGCCGAGCGACAGTTGATCCGCCACGCCGAGCTTCGCGACAACATACACCGCCTGCGTTCGCAGTGCGCCGCCGATGAGCTGACGCATCGACGCCTCCGCGACGGGATCGAGCAGGGCGCGTAACCGGTCAGCGGCAGTCGTCGTCATTCTTCACTACAATTCTAAGCGCTGACATGTCCGATCCCCGGTTCCTCTACTCGGCGTTCGCGTTGACGATCGCATCCGAAATCCCACTTCCCGAATTGCCCGCCGGCGACGGCATCGCGGATGTCGTGATTCGCACGGAATCGCTGGCAGAGCCGCGACCAACATCAGACGCATGGTCGATCGCAGCGGCTCCAGGCGAAGCGCACGGATGGGCACCGGGCGCGGGCGGATTTCGCGTGCGCGGCGGCACGGAGATCGTGCTCGATCCAACATCCGATGCGGATGATCGCGCATTGCGCATGGCAATCGTCGGCCCGCTGCTCGGAGTCATCCTCGCGCAACGCGGTCACTTCGTGCTTCATGCCAGCGCGGTTTCGATCGATGGTCGCGCGGTCGCGTTCACCGGGCCATCGGGACGGGGAAAGTCGACGCTCGTCGCTGCGCTCGCACGCGCGGGCTATCCGCTGATCACGGACGACATGACCGTGATCGATTTCAGCGGCCAAACGCCGATAGTCAAGCCCGGCTTTCCACGCGTGAAGCTCTGGCCCGATTCGGCAGAAGCGCTCGAGCACGACATCGACGCGCTTCCGTTGATTCACCCCGATCGCACCAAGCGTTCATTGAGCATGCCCGCCGCGACGCATCCTGCCGACATTCCGCTCGCGCGTTGCTATGTCATCGAAGACGCAGATAAAGAATCTGCGACGGAGCTCGCCGGAAGTGAGTCCGTGTTGCTGCTCGTAGGGCTCACGTATCAAGCGAGCTGGATGCACGAGAGCGGCGTCTCGGGACCAAATCTATTGCAGTGCGGTGCGCTCGCGCGAAGCGGCGTCATGCGACGGTTGCGGCGACGACGCTCGTTCGACGCGCTTCCGGATGTGATCCGCTTCATCGAAGCGGACGTCAGGAACGCCGTGTCGACCGATTTGCGCTCTCGACCAGCGTGAAGAGCCGCTGGCGGTTGCGGAAGAGATGAACGTTCTCCGTGATGTTGCGCGGACGCAATCTTCCGTCCCGCAGCGTCGTGAAGATGCGATGGACGCGCTGCCACTGACGCACGGCGCGGAATCGCATGCCGGCGAGCCCGGTCGGGATCGGAACGGGTTTCCCCTTCACGCTGCTGTGAACCGGCGACGGTTCGAATCCCGCCAGCAGATACGTGATCTTCTCGGAGATTTTCTTCTCCTTGTCCGCCCACAGTTGCTCGGCAGCGAGCGCCAGCGCCTCGGAATCAGGCGCACCCTCCGCGAACGCCTCCGGGATGCGCGAGCCCAACATCACGTTCGCCAGAGAGAGCGTCAGCTGAATCCACGCATCGATGCCTCGCTGCGTCCACTCCGCCTTCGCGGCGCTCCAATCGAAATCTGATTCATTCGACCGCAACAACAGCACGACATCGAGCAGCGAACGCAGCTCTCCTTCGAAGCGGTGATGACGGGAGACATGCGTGACGACATGCGCAAAGAACTCGATCCGTTCGAGCGCGTGCACGCCGAGGCCGTGCCCGAGATCGACGACGCGCGCCGTCGACCACATCTTCTCCACGGCGTGCGAATCATCGGGTGCCGAGTCGAGCATCGCGTGCAACTCGACGACGGGCGATCCCGGCTGGCCATTGAACAACGGCGGCGCGTCGCCTGCATTCATGGTCCACCCTGCGAATTTCAGCGGCACGGTGAAGCCGATCTCCGCCAGTGCCGAGATCGCGCGCGGAACGTCCGGCTCGTGCAGGAGCAGATCGAGATCGAGCATCGTGCGCGTCGCAGGTTCGGGATAAGCCGTCGCCGCGAGAATCGGTCCCTTCAACAGAAGGTACGGAATGTTCGCGGCTTTCAGGACGCCGTCGATTCTCCGCAGATCCGCCATGCGCCGCAGCTGGCGAAACGCATTCTCGCGATACGCATCAGCGAAGAGCGAACGCAACGCAGGCGGGACGCGATCGCCCGCCTGCTGCAACTTCCAGTGAAGATAAGGATGGAGCGTCTTCGGCGCGACCGCGAGAAACACCGCAGGATCAATGGTCGCAGCCGCCTCGGCGTTGACCGCGTCTGCGCCGAGGAGGTCGAGAAGAAAGGCTCGCTCGGCGCGGTGTTCCTTAGGGATGAGATCGGAGCGTTCCACCGCCCTTCATTCTATGGCGTCCCTTTCAACCGCGCCTCCAGATCTTCCCAGCGATACAGCTGAAAGACTTTCCCCTCCGACATCGCCACGAACAGTCCCTTCGGAAAGTTCGGACCGAGCGCAATGCTCGTCACTTCGGAGCCATCGCTTTCGAGTGTGGAAACCGGAATTGCCGCGATCTCGGCCTGAGCGTGTGGATCGCTTGCGGTTCCTTCGCGCGGATAGACGCGGAACATGTTCGCCTGCTGATCGGAAACAAGGATGTAGCCCGTGCGCGGGCCGGTCTTGTAGATCGAGATTCCTTCGCGATCTTCGCGGAATCCCTTTTCACCGAGGACGGCGAGTGGTTTGTTCGCGTCCGCTGCGTCGGGATCAGCCGCGTACTTGCGAACGCCGGCCCATTCATCCGAGTAGTAGACGTAGCCCGATTCGTCATCGATCGCGATGGCTTCGATCTCACCTTCACCACCGCTGAACGCGCCGAACTGACGGACCTTTTCGAAACTCACACCGCCGCTGCCATTGCCTGTGATGCGGTACTGCCACAGGTAGCCTTCCGCCGGTCCCGTCTTTCTGCTGACGATCGCGAAGAGCGCGCCGTCGGACGGCCGGTGATAGAGCGCAACGCCCATCGGCGTGCGCAGATCCGGCGGATCGCCCGCAAACACTTCGACGCCGCCGCCGTCGATCGAGACAACCTCGGGCAGGCGATACATGCGCACGCGACCACCATCGCGCTCCGTCACGATCGCAACGTCGAGCGTCTTTCCGTCGAGCACGACGCCTTGTTGAATGTCGACGTTGTTCGGCCGCGAAAGTCCTGTCTGCGTCCGATCCGCGAGAATTTTCCCTGACAGATCGAACGTGTAGAGGCCGCCGCTCTTGTCGGTGCCGAGGATCAGACTCTGCGATGCATCGGTCGGGTGAATCCAGATTGCAGGGTCATCGGAATCACCGGCGACCTGCTCCGTCACGACGACCGGCCGCACCGCATTCGGCGCGGTGGTTGGCGAGACGCACGCTGTTGCTGCAACGACTGCCACCGCGGCCAGGACGAGGAAGTTCTGAGAACGAGACATCAAACGTTTCTCCTATCAGTGAGTCGACTCGGGCGGCGGCGCCGTAGATCCGCGAACCACGAGCGATGGCGGGAGGATGTTGTGGATGGCTTCCGTGCGACCGTTCTCGATGCGCTCGAGAATGCGGTCGATGGCCAGCCGTCCGAGCTCGGCGGCTGCCTGATCGATGCTGGTGAGAGAGAGGTGTCTCAATCGCGAAAGATGCGAGTTGTCGTAGCCCATCACCGAGATATCGCGCGGCACGCGCAATCCATTCGCCTCGGCGGCGGAAACCGCACCGATCGCCGCGAGATCGTTCGCCGCGAAGATCGCCGACGGACGCACGCCCGAGCTGAGCAACTCGTAGGCTCCGCGAAAGCCGCCTTCTTCCGTGAACGAGCCACGTACGACACGACTCGATCCCGCGAGACCGAGCTCCTCGATGCCCGCTTCGAATCCCGTGCGACGTGTCGCGGCGCCTGCGCCCGGCCCACCATCGATGTGCGCGATGCGCACGTGACCGAGCGACGAAAGATGCGCGGCCGCGAGTCTCCCTCCTGCGAAGTCGTCGTCGGTGACGTAATCGCAGAGATCGCTTTCCACGCGGCGGTTGAGCACGACGACCGCTGTCTCGCGCGCAGCACGTTCGATCACCGCGTCGTCGACCTGCGGCGCCGCGAGAATCAATCCATCCGTGCGCAGTTCCAGCATCGCGTCGATCGCGAGATCTTCATACCGTTCCTCGCGATCGCCAGTCGTGAAGACCAGCTCGTACCCCAGTTGCCGCGATCGCTCGAGCAACCCCGAGCTCACGTCACCGAAGAACGGGTTCCGCAGATCGGAGAGCAGCACTCCGAGTCGCCGCGTTCTGCGGCCGACCAACCCGCGCGCCATAGCGTTCGGCCGATAGTTGAGCTCGCGAGCCGCCTGCTCCACCGCCGCGCGCGATTCTCCACTCACCCGATCGCTCCCGGACATGACCAGGGAGACGAGCGATTTCGAGACGCCGGCCTTCGACGCGACGTCGTGAATCGTCGCCCGGAGACTGTTGCGTCGACGTCGTGGAGGTGGAGGATTCGTCACTTGACACCGCCTCGGAAGCGAGCGTATCGTCTTAAAACACCCAATTGGAACGTTCCAACAGCACTATAAAGTCAATTTTCCCTTCATGCAACTCCACCGGACCTGAACACGCCCTTCACACAAACCACGGATCGTTCGCTAATGATTGGAACGTTCCATCGAACTCGGCTTCAGCCGCAAGTGATGAACATAGGAGGCACTCATGAAGTGCAAAAGCCTGATCGGATTTCTCCTCGCGGTTACATGCGGACTCGGTTTCATCGCCGCTGACGCCGAGGCACAACAAACCACCGGCGCGATCGTCGGAACCGTCCTCGACGAGCAGGGCAACCCGCTCGTCGGTGCCGAAGTCTCGATCGCGGAACTGAATCTCGTCACGTCGACCAACCCGCAGGGGCGCTTTCGCCTGACGGGCATTCCGGCTGGACCTCACGCGGTCCTCGTGATCTACCTGAGCGCCGCGGCAGGCGATGCTCGCCAGGTCGTGATCGAGCCGGGCTCGACGACCGACCTCGAGTTTCGTCTCAAACGCTTCGCCGAGGAGATCGAGGTTCGCGCACCGATCCTCGAAGGCGAAGCCAGCGCATTGAATCAACAGAAGAACGCGCCGAACATCACCAACGTCGTTTCGTCGGACCAGATGGGACGGTTCCCGGATCCCAACGCGGCCGAAGCAACACAGCGCATCCCCGCGGTGACGCTGCAGCGCGATCAGGGTGAGGGACGCTACATCCTCGTGCGCGGCACGGAAGCACGCCTCAACTCCACGACCGTCGACGGCGAGCGCATTCCTTCTCCGGAAGCCGACGGCCGCGACATCGCACTCGACGTCATTCCCGCCGATCTTCTGCAATCCATCGAAGTCTCGAAAGCGCTGACGCCGGACATGGATGGAGACGCGATCGGCGGCTCCGTCAATCTCGTGACCAAGCGCGCGCCCGAGTCGAATCGCATCTCGGCCACGCTGGCAACCGGCTACAACACGCTCACCGAAGGCAACATCGCGAACGGAAACTTCGCATGGGGCTCGCGCTTCGGACCCGAGAAGAAGCTCGGCGTGTTGTTCGCCGGAAGCTACTACTCGACCGATCGCGGATCCGACACCTTCGAAGCCGAGTACGACGACGGTGATCTCGAAAACTTCGAGCTGCGCGACTACATCCTGACGCGCACACGCACCGGCGCCACCGTGTCTCTCGACTATCGCCTCTCCGATCGCTCGTCACTGTTCGCACGCGGACTCTGGAACGACTACAAAGACGACGAAGTCCGTCGCGCGATGATCAACGCCGTCGGCGACAACGAGATCGTTCGCGAAGTACGCGATCGCGTGCAGAAATCTCTCATCACCTCCATCACCGTCGGCGGCGAGCGCCAAATCGGAACGACGTCGACCGTCGACTTCCGGGTCGCGTCGAACTACGCGGAAGAAAAGACGCCGGACCAGTACACGTCGTCGTTCATTCAGGAAGACGTCGAGTTTGATCCGAACGTCTCGCCCGACTCGATCGATCCCGACAACATCCGTGCGAATCCGCTGAACGAAGACATCAACGAGTTCTTCCTCGACGAGATCTCGCGGGAATCCAAGCACGCTGAAGAAAAGGATCTCGTCGGCGCTGCCAACTACTCACGCGCGTTCTATCGCGACGCGTCATTCAGCGGCTCGTGGAAGTTCGGCGGAAAGCTCCGCTTCAAGGAAAAGAACCAGAACACCGACGTCTTCGTGTTCGAGCCGGACGATGACTTCGCACTCACGCAGGTCCTCTCGAACTACCGATCGGAGACCGATTTCCTCGACGGTCGCTATGAGAACGGACTCTTCGGCGATCCGGGCGCGATCCGTCGCCTGATCAGCACCATTCCCGGCGAAGGCGAGCTCGATCCGGAAGAAGATCTCGCGGACTTCGACTCCTCCGAAGACACGCAGGCCGTCTTCGGCATGGTCGACCTGACCCTCGGCTCGAAAATGAGCTGGGTTGCCGGACTGCGTCTCGAGCGCACCAAGACGGACTACACCGCCTATGAGCTCGACTTCGACGAAGACGGCGACTTCGCCGGACTCGCGTCGGTCACCGGAGGAAACGATTACACCGAAATCCTCCCGATGATCCACTTCAAGTACCAGCTCAACGACCGCACGAACCTCCGCGCCGCGGTCACGCGCACGTTCGCACGTCCGAACTTCATCGACCTCGCGCCTTACCAGTTGATCATTCGCGAAGACGAAGAGATCGAGCGCGGCAATCCGTCGCTCGAACCGACGAAGTCGTGGAACCTCGACCTCTTCGCCGAGCATTACTTCGAGCCGGTCGGCATCATCTCGGGCGGCATCTTCTACAAGAAGCTCACCGACAACATCTTCACGTTCAACTTCGAAGAAGACTTCGAGGGCAACGAGTTCGACGTCACGCAGAAGCGCAACGGCGGCGAAGCCGAGATCCTCGGCGCCGAAGTCGCGTTCCAGCGCAGCCTGCCGGGAGGCTTCGGCATCTACTTCAACTACACCTTCGTCGATTCCGAAGCCGAGTATCCGGAGCGCGGGACGGCGCGGTTGCAGGGACAGGCGGCACAGACCGGCAACCTCGCGCTGTCGCTCGAGCGCGGTCGATTCTCCGGCCGCATCTCCGCCAATCGCAACAGCGGCTACATCCTGGAGGTCGGCGAAGAAGACGCGGAAGACATCTGGATCGACGAGCATCTGCAGTTCGATTTCTCCGCATCGCTGCGTCTGACCAATGTTTTCAGCCTCTCGCTCCAGCTCATGAATCTCGGCGACGAGCCATATCGCGTCTTTGAAGGACGCAGGAATCGCCCGATCCAGGAGGAGCTCTACGGATCATGGGGAACCCTCGGTCTGAAGATCAACCTCTGAGATCGCCGCGCGGCGCGCCCCCCGATGACCTCTCCACGCTTTGACGACTCGCGACCTCTCGACGTGATCAGCGTCGGGAGGATCGCGGTCGATTTCTACGCGGAACAGATCGGATCGCCTTTGCGTGAAGCACAGAGCTTCCGCATGTACCTCGGCGGCTCTCCCGCGAACGTCGCCGTCGGCGCCGCGCGTCTCGGACTCAACGTCGAGATGTTCTCGCGCGTCGGCGACGATGACCTCGGCCGCTTCCTCCGCGACACACTCACGCGTGAAGGCGTCGGCACGCGACTCCTCGCCGACGATCCCGATCATCTGTCAGGACTGGTCATCCTCGGCGTCGCGCCGCCCGATCGTTTCCCTCTGATCTTCTTTCGTGAGAACTGTGCCGACATGGAGACGCATCTGCGCGACGACTCCGATCGCGCGATCCTCGCGGAAGCGAAAGCAGTTCACGTCACCGGCACCGGTTTGAGTCGCCCCGCGACCGCGGAGCGAACAATCGAAATCGTTCAGGAAGCGCGTCGCGCAGGCGCCGCAATCGTGTTCGACATCGACTATCGCCCCGTGCTCTGGGGACTCACGGCAAAAGGCGATGGCGAGACGCGCTATCGCAGTTCATCGGACGTCACCGCTGTCATGCGACGTCTTCTTCCGTTCGTCGATCTCATCGTCGGAACGGAAGAAGAGATCTGCATCGCCGGCGGAAACGATGACGTCGATCGAGCAATCGCGACGCTCCGCGAAGAGTCATCCGCAACGATCGTCTGCAAACGCGGCGTGGCCGGCTGCTCGGTGTTCGAGCCCGGCGAATCCGAGCAGCGTTTCGCAGGACGTCCTGTCGAAGTCCTGAACGTGCTCGGCGCAGGCGATGCGTTTCTCGCCGGCTTCCTGCGCGGCTGGCTGCGCGGCGAAACCCTCGCGACATCAGCGGCGTGGGCAAACGCAAACGGCGCGATCGTCGTCTCGCGTCACGGCTGCGCTCCCGCGATGGCCACGATGAACGAGATCCGCTGGTTTCTCGATCAGCCCGACCCTCGGAGCGCCGCGCAGAGCAACGAGCTCGCGAAGTTGCATCGACGTGCGGGACGTTCGAAGAACACGACACTGCTCGTGCTCGCGTTCGATCATCGAACGCAGTTCGAAGAGGCAGCCGACGCCGAGGGCGTTCCTCACGAGCGAATCGCAGAACTCAAACGCTGGATCTTCGAAGGATTCGAGCGCGTTGCGATGCGTTTCGCAAACAAAGGCTGCGCGCTGCTCGTCGATCCGATCTACGGCGCATCGATCCTCGCTGATGCAACGACGCGCGGGTGGACGATCGGCGCACCCGTCGAACGCGCCGGCTCGACACCGACCGAGTGGATCGCGGACGGCGAGATCTATCCGCAGCTCCTCGCGCGTCCCGCGCGCTGGTTCGTGAAGGCACTGTTTCGCATGCATCCGGACGACGCCGAGCCGCTCCGCAATGCGCAACTCGCGCGTCTTCACGAACTGCAGTCCGCATGCGACGCGCTCGGTCGCGATCTGATGATCGAGATCGTCGAGCCGGATGGCGTCATCTTCGCGCCCGGCGATCTTCCGCGACTGCTGGAACAGGCAAGCGCGGATGGCATCGACCCGGTGTGGTGGAAAGTACCGCCGCTCACCGCGGATGACTGGAACGGAATCGAACGCGTACTCGATGACGCCGCATCCGCGGCGCGCGTGATCGTGCTCGGCGGCGGACAACCACTCGAACAACTCGGCGACGCATTCCGCATCGCCGCACGCTCTCCGCGCGCTGCCGGCTTCGCTGTTGGACGCTCCGTTTTCGGCGATGCAATGAAAGCGTACTTCGCCGGCACCGCGACACACGACGCCGTCGTCGCTCAAATCGCGGAACGCTACGCAACGCTGGTCGAGCAATGGCTGGCAGGAGACCCCTCATGAACCGCGCACATATTCGCCGCGCCGAACCCTCGCAACACGGAATCGAATGGATCACGCGAGCATGCGAGAGCGATCTGGACACCGGCATCGACTTCGGACTGCTGCACATGACCGCCGGAGAAAGCGTCGACCTCACATCATCACTCGAAGGCGCAGCGCTTCTTCTCAAAGGCACCGTGCGTTTTCGCTGGGACGGCGGCGAACGCGTCGCCGAGCGCAACTCGCTCTTCGAAGAAGATCCGATCGCACTGCACGTTCCTTCCAACTCGCGATTCGAGATCGTCGCCGACTCTTCCGCCGAGCTCGCGATCTTTCGTACCGCGAACGACCGCACGTTCAAGCCGACACTCTTCGACGGCTCGAACATGCTCATGACCGAACATCGCGCCGCAGGAAAACTCGACGACACGTCGTATCGCCTCGTGCGCACGATCTTCGACGATCGCAACCGTCCCGAAGCCAACCTCGTCCTCGGCGAAGTCGTGCACCTCCCCGGACGCTGGTCGAGCACTCCGCCGCACCATCATCCGCAGACCGAGATCTATCACTACCGCTTCGAACCGAAGCAGGGCTACGGACACGGTGAGCTCGGCGAAGACGTCGTCAAAGTGCGCAGCGGCGACACCGTGAAAATCCTCGGCGGCAACGATCACGCGCAGGTCGCGGCGCCCGGCTGCGCCATGTGGTACCTCTGGGTGATCCGCCATCTGCCGGAAGCGCGCTACTCCGTGCCCGAATTCGGTGAAGAGAATCGCTGGATGCTCGACGCGCCAACCTGGTCGCCGTCGTGGCGAAAGACCAACGGAGACTCGCAATGACCGTCCGCCTGACGATGTCCCAGGCGCTGGTCCGCTTTCTCGATCAGCAGTGGGTCGAGCGTGACGGACAGGAGACGAAGTTCGTCGCCGGCGTGATGGGCATCTTCGGACACGGCAACGTGACCGGTATCGGCGAAGCGCTCGAGAACGAAGAACACTCGCTCCCTTTCGTACGCGCGAACAACGAGCAGGGCATGGTTCACGCGGCGATCGCGTACGCGAAGCAACTCGATCGCACGCGCATCTGGGCCTGCACCAGCTCGATCGGACCGGGCGCGACAAACATGGTCACAGCCGCTGCAACGGCAACGATCAATCGCATCCCCGTGCTGCTGCTCCCCGGCGACATCTTCGCGGATCGCCAGCCCGATCCCGTGCTGCAGCAACTCGAACATCCGGGCAACGCGACCGTGTCGGTCAACGACTGCTTCATCCCGGTCTCGCGCTACTTCGATCGCATCTCGCGTCCCGAACAACTCGTGCCCGCAATGCTCAACGCCATGCGCGTGCTCACCGATCCCGCTGCGACAGGAGCCGTCACGATCGCGTTGCCGCAGGACGTGCAGTCCGAAGCATTCGACTATCCCGACAGCTTCTTCGCACGACGCGTGTGGCGAATCGGCCGCACGCCCGCCGAAACGCGCACGCTCTTCGACGCCGCCGCAGCGATGCGCGCGTGGAAACGTCCGCTGATCGTCGCCGGCGGCGGCGTGCACTATTCGGACGCAACCGAAACGCTCGCCAACTTCGCAACGCGACACGGAATCCCCGTCGCGGAAACGCAGGCCGGCAAGAGCGCGATGATCTGGACGCATCCGATGAGCGTGGGCGGCGTCGGCGTCACCGGCACGCTCGCCGCGAATCGCCTCGCGCAACAGGCCGATGGAATCCTCGTCGTGGGTTCCCGACTCTCCGATTTCACGACGGCTTCGAAAAGCTTCCTGTCCACGCCGCAGCAACAGCGCATCCACATCAACGTCGATCGCGCCGATGCAATGAAGCTCGACGCAATGCCGCTGCTCTGCGACGCACGCACCGGACTCGAAACGCTCGACGCACTCCTCGGCGATCACGCAACGTCCTCTGAATTTCAGGCCGAAGTTGCGGAGCTCCGCTCGTCGTGGATCGAAGAAGTCGATCGTCTCTACAACCTCGACACGACCGATGGCGACCTTCCGCAGACCGCAGTCCTCGGCCGCCTGAATCACGCGCTCGGCGAAAACGACGTCATCGTCTGCGCCGCCGGCAGCCTCCCCGGCGATCTGCACCGACTCTGGCGACCCGCCGCGACGAAGAGCTATCACCTCGAATACGGCTACTCCTGCATGGGCTACGAAGTCGCCGGCGCATTCGGCGCGAAGCTCGCGCATCCCGATCGTGAAGTGTGGGCGCTCGTCGGCGACGGCAGCTTCCTGATGCTGCACTCCGAGCTCGTCACGGCGTTGGAGCAAGGCGTTCGCATTCACGTCGTACTGTTCGACAACCGCGGCTTCCAGTGCATCCGCGGATTGCAGCAATCGCAGGGCTCGGCGGGATTCGGCAACGAGCTGCATCACGCCATCGACTTCGCCGCCTGCGCGGAAGCACTCGGCGTGACGGTCTTTCGCGCACGCACACTCGCGGAGCTCGACGCCGCAATCGCGGCCGCGCGCGAATCAACCACAGCAACGCTGATCGAGGTCAAAGTCGACCGCGACAGCATGACCCACGGATACGAATCCTGGTGGCGCGTCGGCGTCGCCGATGTCTCCCGCAACGAGAACGTGACGCGCGCGGCCACCGCGATGCGCCAGCGCGTGCAGCAGGTAAAGGAAAACTCTTGACCACGAAACCTGTACGAATCGGCATTGCGCCGATCGGCTGGACCAACGACGACTGGCCCGACCTCGGCGGCGACATTCCGCTCGAGCGCTGTCTCTCCGAAATGGCCCAAGCAGGCTACGAAGGATGCGAGGTCGGCGGAAAGTTTCCGCGCGATCCGCAACAACTGCGGCGCATCCTCGAGCCACACGCACTGCAGGTCGCGAGCGCCTGGTTCAGCACCTGGTTTTCCGACGCCGCACGCCACGACGAAACCATCGCCGCGTATCGCGAGCACTGCAGATTTCTGCGTGACATGGGAGCGTCCGTCGTCGTCGTGGCCGAGTGCGGACGCAGCGTGCAACAGACGTCGCTCGCCGTTTCCGCAGCGCGTCCGCACTTCGATGAAGCGGAGTGGCAACGCCTCATCGACGGCCTCCACGAGATCGGCGAGATCGCGCGTCAGGAAGGCATGACGAACGTCTACCACCCGCACATGGGCACCGGCATTCAGTCCGCGGAAGACATCGATCGCCTGATGGCCGCAACCGATCCCGCGCTCGTCGCGCTGCTGCTCGACACCGGGCACGCGACGTTCGACGGTCACGATCCGCGCGACATCATTCGCGCGCATTCCGCGCGCATCCGTCACGTGCATCTGAAAGACGTTCGCGGCGCCGTCGCACGCGAAGCGATCGCGAACGAATGGAGCTTCGAGCAGGCAGTGCGCGCGGGCGTATTCACGGTCCCGGGCGATGGAGACGTGGACATGCGAGGAGTCGTCGCGGATCTCGAAAAAGCCGGCTACTCCGGCTGGATGGTCGTCGAAGCAGAACAGGATCCTCACGTCGCCAACCCTCTGCAGTACGCGACGATGGGCCGGCAATTTCTGAAGCAGGAGCTGGGACTGTGAAGCGCGTACCGCTGGCAGTTCTCGGCGCGGGCCGCATCGGAAAGATGCACGTCGAAGCGCTTCTCAGCCAGGTTCCGGAAGCCGACCTGCGCGCCGTCGCCGATCCCACGCTCGACTTCGCATGGGCGGAATCGCTCGGCATCGAGCGCACGCTCACGAATCACGCCGACGTGCTCGAGGATCCCGAGATTCAGGCAGTCGTGATCGCGGTTCCGTCGACGATGCACGCGGATCTCGTGATCGCCGCGGCGCGCGCGGGCAAGCACATTTTCTGCGAGAAGCCGCTGACGTTCGATCTCGCACGCGCCGAGGAAATTCGCCGCGTGCGTGACGAGAGCGGCGTGATCCTGCAGGTCGGATTCAACCGCCGCTTCGATCCCGACATCCGCAACCTGCGCGATCGCGTGCAGGCAGGCGAGATCGGCAATCTCGAAGTGCTCGAGATCGTGAATCGCGATCCCGCCTTTCCCGCGATCGAATTCATGCGCACCTCGGGCGGGATCTTCTTCGACTTTGCGATTCACGATTTCGACGTCGCGCGCTTCGTCTCCGGACGCGAGATCGAGAGCGTCTATGCACGCGGCGCCGCACTCGTCGATCCGCGCATTCGTGAGTTCGGCGACGTCGATTCCGCGACGACCGTGCTCAAACTCGAAGGCGACATCCTCGCGGTCATCATCAACAGCCGCCAGAGCAACTGTGGCTACGACCAGCGCGTCGAAGCCCTCGGCTCCCTCGGCGCGCTCGCGGTCGACAACCGCCGCACCAGCGCCGTCATCGCCAGCAGCCAGCACGCGATCCTGCACGGCAAACCGCTCGAGAACTTCGCGCTGCGCTACCGCGCGGCGTACGTCGAAGAGCTGCGCGGCTTCTGCCAGTCCGTGATCGCGGGAACGCCCGCCGAAGTCGGCGTCGATGACGTCATGGCCGCGATTCGCGCCGCGCGCGCTGCGCTCCGTTCCATCGACGAGCAACGTCCCATCAACATCACCGAAGTCGAAGGAGCAGCCGCGTGAAACGGATCAACATCGGCGTCCTCGGCTACGGAAGAATCGGTCGCATCCACGCGGACAACGTCCGCGCCTCGCAGTACGCGAATCTCGTCACGGTCGCCGATCCGTTTTTCGGCTCGACAATTACGCCACCGGACGACATCGCCTCGACGCCCGACGTGCAATCCGTCATCGACGATCCCAACATCGAAGCGGTCATGATCTGCACGCCGACCGCAACGCATTCGCCGATGGTCGAAGCCGCGGCCGCCGCGGGCAAACACATCTTCTGCGAGAAGCCGCTCGACCTCGATCTCGAAGTCGCCTCGCGTGCAAGCAGCGCCGCGCAACAAGCGAACGTCATCCTGCAGATCGGCTTCAACCGCCGCTTCGATCCGAGCTTCCGCCGCGTGCGCGATGCCGTGCGCGACGGCGAGATCGGCGCGCTCTGCATGCTGCGCGTGATCTCGCGCGATCCCGCACCACCACCCGTCGAGTACATCCGCGCCTCGGGCGGCATCTTCCTCGACATGATGATTCACGACTTCGACATGGTTCGCTTTCTGTCGGGCAGTGAAGTCGAAGAAGTGCAGGCGTTCGGCTCCGTGCGCGTCGATCCGCGCATCGGCGAAGCAGGCGACATCGACACTGCCGTCGTCTCGCTTCGCCTCGCCTCGGGCGCACTGGCAGTCATCGAGAACAGCCGGCGCGCCGTCTACGGATACGACCAGCGCGTCGAAGCCTTCGGCGTCGATGGCGCGATCGAAGCCGGCAATCGCACCGCATCAACCACGCAGCTCAAGACGAAGGCCGGCATTCGCGTCGAGAATCCGCTGCATTTTTTCACCGAACGCTACGAAACCGCGTATCGCCTCGAGCTCGCGGCGTTCCTCGACTCCATCCGCAACGGTACGGCGCCGGAATGTTCCGGCCTCGATGCACTGCCGACACTCGCAATCGCCGCGGCAGCACAACGCTCACTCCACAGCGGCAAACCGGAGCCGGTGAACGCATGACTGGACTCTTCGCCGCGTTGCGATCCGGACCCGATCGTCCGCTGCTCGGCGACGCGAGCGAGATCGATCGTCTCTATCGCCGCCATCGCGTGCGCATCATGCTCGCGATCACCATCGGCTACGGCATCGCATACACGTGCCGTCTCGCGCTGTCGGTGGTCAAGAAGCCGCTGCTCGACGCCGGCATCTTCTCGATCGCGGAGCTCGGCTTCATCGGTTCGGCACTCTTCTACGCGTACGCATTCGGAAAGCTCGTCAACGGCTTCCTCGCCGATCACGCAAACCTCAAATACTTCTTCCCCCTCGGCGTCCTGATGTCCGCGCTGCTCAACATCGCCATGGGCACGACCACCACGGTCTGGGTGGCGTTCACCCTCTGGGCGCTGAACGGCTGGTTCCAGGGATTCGGCGCGCCTGCAGGCGTCGTCGCAATGGCGCAGTGGTTCACGACCACCGAACGCGGACGCGCCTACGGAATCTGGAGCACCGCGCACTCGATCGGCGAAGGACTGACGTTCGTCGTGGTGGCCGGACTCGTCTCGGCGTGGGGCTGGCGCGCCGGATTCTGGGGACCGGGCTTCGCCTGCATCGTGGTCTCGCTGCTGCTCGTCTGGCTGATGCAGGACCGTCCCGAAACGATCGGCCTGCCGCCGCCGCATCAATGGAAGAACCGCGAGGCCGATGTGCCGCGCGTCGAGTCCACCGGCGATAACACCTGGGCCGCGCAGAAAGGCGTGCTGCGACGCCCCGCGATCTGGATTCTCGCGCTCTCCAGCGCGCTCACGTACGTCACGCGTTACGCCATCAACAGCTGGGGCGTGCTCTATCTGCAGGAAGCGCGCGGCTTCTCGCTCGTGCAGGCCGGCGGCATCATTTCCGTCAACACGTTCTCCGGCATTCTCGGCGCGGTCACGTACGGCTTCCTCTCCGACAAACTCTTCAAAGGCCGTCGCCCGCCGGCGAATCTGCTTTTCTCCGTGCTCGAGCTGATCGGGCTGGGGATGATCTTCTTCGTCCCGATGTCGAGCACGCTCTTCCTGACGTGCGCGTTCTTCATCTACGGCTTCGGACTGACCGGACTCGTGACGTCGCTCGGCGGACTGTTTGCCGTCGACATCGTCTCGCGTCGCGCGGCCGGCGCAGTCATGGGCTTCGTCGGCGTCTTCAGTTATATCGCCGCCGCCGTTCAGGAGAACGTCAGCGGATTCCTCATCGAGCGCGGCGTCACGATGATCGACGGCGTGCGTCACTACGACTTCAGCGGCGCCATCACCTTCTGGCTGATCTGCACCGTTCTCTCCGCAATTCTGCCGGCGACGCTCTGGCGCGTCCGCGCGCAGAGCTGACACGACATATCCGAGGAACTCTCACTTCATGGCTGACAATCGGTTCGACCTCATCACCATCGGCAACTACACGAAAGACACGATCGTCACGCGCAGCGGAACGCGTCACGTCCACGGCGGCGGCTTCAACTACGCGGCCCGCGCAGCAGCGGCAGCGGGACTCAAAGTCGGAGCAGTCACGCGCCTCGCCGAAGAAGATCGCGAGATGATCGATCAACTCGAAGCCGCGGGCGTGACGGTGTTCCCGCGCTTCACCAGATCGTCGACGATCATGCGCCTCGAGTATCCGACCGACAACGTCGACGAACGCATCCTCACGGTCGCCGACACCGCCGGCTCCGTGGAGCCCGATCAAGTCGAAGGACTCGAAGCGCCGGCGTTCGTCGTCTCCCCTTCGATTCGCGGTGAAGTCGGCATCGACGTCCTTCAGGCAATTCGTCGTCCGGGTGTACTCGTCGGACTCGACGTGCAGGGCTACGTTCGCATCCGTCACGACAACGGACTCCTCGAGCACACGCGCTGGCCGGAGATCGGGGAAACGCTGGCCCTCGTCGACGTACTCAAGACCGACGCGGTCGAAGCCGAGTCGCTCACGGGTTCGAGCAATCACGAAGAGGCCGCACGCATTCTCGCCGGATACGGACCACGCGAGGTCGTGCTCACGCATCGCGACGGCCTCCTCGTGCTCGCGGACGGCGACGTGTACGAAGCGCGTTTCACGCCCCGCGAGCTCCGCGGACGGAGCGGCCGCGGCGACACCTGCCTCGGCTCGTACCTGACCTGGCGACTGCAAGCCGGTCCATCGCAGGCGATTCTCTGGGCCGCGGCAGCGACTTCCCTCAAGCTCGAAAAAGAAGGACCGCTCACCGCGACGCGCGATGAGATTCTCGCGGCATTCGAAGCAAAGGGAGGCGTGAGATGACCCGCATTCGCAACGCTGCGCTGTCCGTTCTCACGGTCGCGATCCTCTCCGGCTGCGCGACCGCCCCACCACCCACGCCGCCCTTCACCCTTCTCGTGTTCGGCGATCACGGCTACGACCTAGATTACCTCGAAGCCAAAGATCGCTTTCCCGTGCGCACACTCGAGGAAGCGATCGAGCACGAGCGCCAGGAGTGGATCGACGACAAGCGCCCGCCAGCAGAATTCGAACCGCCGTCGCTCGTCCGCCTGCCGTCAACCGGTGGCTACGTATCCGCGACCGGCACGATGCTCGTCGCCGATGCGATGCGCGCGCATTGCAGCAAGGTCCGTTGCAACGCCGCCGTGATGCTCGGCGACAACATCTATCCGAACGGACCGACCGGCGGCAAAGACGGCGTCGACGACGCGAAGCGCTTCGACGAAATCCTGCTCACACCCTTCCGCGATTTCGGCAAGCTCGCCCCTGACTTCCGCATCTACGCAACTCTCGGCAATCACGACTGGCGCACCTCGCGCGAAGCAGCGCTCAGCGAAGTGCGCTATCTCGAAACGACGAATCCGTTCCACATGGACGGCATCCGCTATCGCGTACAGCCACCGGCAGCAAACGGCGACGTCGAGATCTTCGCACTCGACACCGAAGTGCTCCTCGCGGGCACGACCGTTTACGACGACGCGCTCGCCGATGACGGCAGCGAATTGCCGCCGACGAAGCTCGACGTGCCGGAGCCGTGGACGAAGCCCGCGAATGAAGACGAGCGTCGCATGGTCGAATGGCTCGAACGCTCCCTGCGCGAATCACGCGCGCGATGGAAGATCGTCATCGGACATCACCCGCTCTGGTCGTCCGCCGGCAGCAAATTCGAAGAAGCGAAGGCGATGCGACGGCTGTTGCTGCCGACGCTCTGCCGCTACGCCGACGCCTATCTCGCAGGCCACGAGCACACGCTCGAAGTTCACACCGACAGTTGCGCCGTCGCGTTGCCTGGGACAAACGCACGGCCCCTGCTGCAGCTCGTTTCAGGTGCGGCCTCGAAGCATCGGCCGCTCAACACCTGGTTTCAGGCGCATCAAACGAAGAAATCGCCCGAGCTCACCACGCTCTACGCAAAAGGCATCGTCTGGGGCTTCATGCACCTGACGTTTCATCAGGACAGCGTCGACGTGAACATCATCACGACGCCGAACGATGGAAGCGGAACGACCGCGATCGAATACACGAAGTCGTTCGCGCACCGCACCGGCGGTCCGTCGCTCACACCTTCTGCCAGTCCATGAACCAGTTCGGCTCCCACGTTTTCCCGCCGTCGCGCGACACAGCCTGGTGCCATCGACACGACGTCGGCGTGATCCGATCCCACACACCGCGCGCCAGAATCGGCTGACCGTTGTCCATCTCCTCGGCTGTGAACGTGCCGACACCTTTTTTGAACACGCCGGTGAGGCCGGGGCAACCGAGAACACCGGAGCGCGCGTTCACCCAGAAGTCGGACCAGACGCGCTTCTCGACGTCCAGCACGCGGACGCCCATGCCGGAGAAGTTGCGCGCCGGAATGCGCAGTTCCTCGATGCTGGCCACGCCGCCGAGGACGGTCCAGCAGGTGGCTTCGCCCTTGTACTCGTCCCATTCTTTTCCTTTGAGCTGGCGATGGCTGATCTTCCAGTTGCCGGCCAGAAAGTCGAAATCGCCGGGCTTCCCCTGCGCCTCTTCCTCGGCCTCTGCCGTTGTTGACGTTTGCGCCGAAACATTCAGGGCCAGACCGACGGCCACACCAGCCGCGGACACGAGGAGCGATCGCCGTTGCAGGTCAATTGAGTTGTCGTCCATGACGCCAAACTAGCGCCGGCGTGGTTCTCCGGAAAGATCCACTTTCCGCTCGATCGGCAAGACCACTTACGACGTCAGCGCTTCGACCAGCGCGCGCGTACGCACGGGATCGAGCTGACCGGACCACACGCCGCCGCTTTTGACCGAGGAGCCGATGAAGAACGCGTCGGCTCCTCGATAGAGACCGAGGTTCTCGGGTGTGATGCCGGAGCCGATGATCGTTGGGACATGCACGGCGTCGCTCACGGCGCGCACCTCTTCAGGATCGGCAGGACTGCCGGTCGCGGCACCGCTCACGACGACACCATTGACCGAAAAGAACTCCGCGGCCTTCGCCGTCTCGACGATGTCGACGTCCGCGGTGATCGCGTGCGCGGAGTGCTTCTTTTTGATGTCCGCGAAGACGAGCACGTTCTCCGCTCCGATCGCGCGTCGATAGCGAAGGATGTCGCCCGCGCTCGATTCGATGATGCCTTCGTCCGCGACGTGCGCGAACACGAAGCCTTCGACGCGCACGAACGCTGCGCCGCACGCGTGCGCGACCGCGATCGCAGAACGATTCGCACCCGCCAGCACCTGAACGCCGAGCGGCAACGACGATGCGCGTCGGATCTCCGCGCCGATGACGCTGAGCGCAGTCGCGATCTCGGGACCAACCGCGGCGCCTTTCAGATACGGACGGTCATGCGTGTTCTCGAGCACGAGCCCATGGAATCCCGCCTTCGCGTAGATCTCGGCTTCCTCCGCCGCGAGTTTCGCAATCGCGCTCACGCTGAGTCGGCTGTCGGGAGTTCCCGGCAGCGCCTGCGCGTGAATCACACCGACGAGCGCGCGCGGCACACCGAAGAGCGATTGAATGATGCCGCGCGAATCCATGGTCAGCTCCGATCGATCACGAGCAGCGTCGATGTCGCACTCGCGTACAACCGACCTTCCGCGTCGACGAGTCGCCCCTCTGCGAACGCCGCGCGACGTCCGAACGAGATCACGCGTCCCTCCGCACGAAGCAATCCCGCCTCGCGCGTGATCGGCCTGTGGTACGCGACCTTCAACTCGAGCGTCGTGTACGCCTGCGTTGCCGAGAGTCGCGAGTGCACCGCGCAACCGCACGCGGAGTCGAGCAACGTCGCCGCGTATCCGCCATGCACGGTGCCGATCGGGTTGTACGCATGCTCGCCCGGCGTGCCTTCGAACACCGCGCGCCCTTCCTCAACCTCGACGAGCGTGAACTGCAACGACACCGCGATTCCGGGTCTGCGCCCGGATGCGATGAGCGCGCGAAGTTGCGAGAGACCATCGAGACCCGCACCGATTTCGTCGACCAGACTCATAGGGAGCGCCTTCCTTTCAGCCGAGTCGCTGATCCGGTGAGATGACTTCTTCGTTTGTGACTTCGAAGACGTCTGTCGAGGGATCCTGCTGATAGATCACTAAATTCGTGCCGCCGACGCGTCGTGCGGAAGGCACGAGAATGCCGTCGTGACCGAGCCAATTGGCTGCGCTGCCGATCAACCTGCATGGAGCCTGATCGGCACTCACGAGAACATCATCCGTGATCCCCAGGCGTCGAAGTAAATCACGGCCGGTGAGGTCGATCA
>DASYLL010000188.1:0-2132 GCA_036009605.1 Thermoanaerobaculia bacterium
CGAAAACCGTCATCCCTACCAGCGTGCAGACTCGCCTCATTGCGTCCTCGCTCTCGTTGTATCGTTGAGTGCCAACACTTCCTGGAAGGTCGTACCGATCGCGATGACGGTGAACGTCACCGATTTAGGCTGGATCGACGCCACACGCATGCGGCCGAGCGTTTGCCCGACCTTGATGCGGTACTGCTCTTTCGTTGTGAGATCACGCAGAATCGCGACTGAGCGGCCGGCGGGATCATAGATCACGGTCACGAGCTTGAGATCGGAGACCGCCGGACGGAGCTCGCCGGTTTTCATCAGCGACATGAACGGGTCGCGGCGGCCATCGGCGGTGTAGTTGAACGATTCGCGAAGCAGCGAGATTTCCGTCTTCGATCCCGGAGCGGGTGCAGTTGCGCCGGGGGCGCCCTTGCCATTGTGCGGCGTGGGCGTCTGCGCGGTTCCGGGACCAGGCTTGCCGTTGGTGGTCGAGCTCGAGCTGCTCGACTTCACGGAGCCGGACGAGCTGACGATCACGCCATTCTTCTGCGGCGGATTCGACTGCATCGCTGGCTGCACAACCGGCTGCGGCGACTGATCGGCCGTCATCGCGCTGGTGTGCGCGTTGGTCGCGTCGACAGATCTCGCCGCCGCTTCCTTCGCCTTGTTGATGTTCGGGAACGCCTGGGCGCCTGCCTGTTGCGACGTGATCACCGCGAGGGTGAGTGCCGCGAAGACTGCGCCTCGAAGAAGCTGGCTCATGACTTCACTCCGCTCTTGCGCGGTGCATCGAATGATGGATCAGCGACCGGCGTCTTGGTGACGAAGGTCTGCAGCTGGAACTTGGCTTCGATTGCCGCTTCGCCTTCCTTCTTGTGCGCCTGCACGGTGGCCGTGTTGTTCGGCAGCGCCAATGCGACGTTCACAGGAAGAACGATGCGGGTGAGATTGCCGACGTTCGCGAGGAACTCGGCCAGCTCGTGATAACCGCCGACGACGGACATCGTGTAGCGGTAGGTGTCGTAGTTCTCGCCTTCGACCACAGGCTGTGGATCGACCGTCGAGACATCGAGGCCGACGCGGCGGGCAGCGGTGGAGATCTGCTCGAGAAGCGACGGCACTTCGTTGCCCGTGGGCACCAGGCTGCGAATCAGCACCAGATTCTGCTGATACTCGGCGAGCTCGCGGCGAATCTCGTTCACGTTGCCCTTCGCCACTTCCATCTTCGCTTTCTGGTTCATCGTCACGAGCGCATCCGCGTGCTGCTGACGTGTATCGAGATCAGCGGCGGTCTTGCTGTAGACGAAGTTCCAATACGCACCGATCGAGAGAACGGCAGCAATGCAGAGGATCAGAAGTCCCTGCTCGCGCTGACCTTTCGGAATTCCGGCCATCGCTACCTCACCGAGAGGGAAACAGGAACGGTCTTGATCGACGACGCGTCAGGCGTCTGGTAGGCCGCCGAGAGGGCGAACTCCGTGACTTCCTTTCCGTCGACGAGAATGATCGAGGAGCGCTCGAGCTGGACGTTCTCGATGAACGGCGAGGCCTCGAGCACTTTCATGAATCGCGTGAGCGCCTGAATGTCGACCGTGTTGCCGACGAGCTTGAACTGCACGCGCGGCACACTGGAGCTGTCGACCGCCGGCGGACCGGCTTTTCCACCCTTTGGCGGCGGGCCCGACGGCTGCGCCGCTGCGGAGATCGTGTTCGTCTGCACCATCGAGGTCACCCACGTGTACGGCGGCAGGGCGCGGCTGACCTCATCCATGATGTGGGGCCAAACGAAGCGCTTGTCGTCGAACGACTTGATCAGGTTGACCTGGGCGACGACGGAGTCACGCTGCGATTGCGCTTTGCGCTGTTCGCGAATGACGCCGGAGTAGTTGATCGAGTCCTGCTCCGCTTTCTGGAGCGCCTCGTTAACCTGCGTGTTTTGCGCGCGCTGGTGCCAGAACATGCCGCCGATCACGAGTGCCGCCACCAGAACGCTTGCCACTGCGCTGAGGAGGAGCGGATCGTTGACCTTCGAGGCGATGCCCGACGCCATGCCAGAGAAGTTGATTCCGGCGCTGCCGCGGTTGCGAGGCTTCTTCCCGGTTCCGGGGAGAAGATTGATTTCAATCATTATCGCGTCCTTCGGGAGGAATCAG
>DASYLL010000189.1:0-3138 GCA_036009605.1 Thermoanaerobaculia bacterium
CGTCGGAGGAGTGATGAGAGCAAGCGCAACGATACTCGCCTTTCTGCTCGTGACCGCATCAGCCGCGGCACAGGACGCCCCTGTTCGTGACTATTCGAAAGACACCCTGCTGCGCCTCTTCGTCGCCGCGGCCGAACAGGAAGGAGAAAACCCCATCCGCTACCGCCGCGGCGCCATCGAATTCCGCGCCCTCGGCACGTCATGGCGTTTCAACTACCTGCCGATGATGGCCATGCACGGAACCCTGAACGGCGTGACGATGGAAGTGCCCGATCCCTTCGCCCTCACCGGCACCGCCATCGCCACCGCACCCCGCAGCTGGCGCACCCGCCGCGAAGTAAACGCGGAGATGCGCCGCATCGAAAAACTGGAACGCGCGAAGGTGACCGTCGGAACGCAGTGACGACGGTCATCCCGCGCGCCAGCCGCGGGATCCGGGCGGGCGGACGGCTCAACATCGTGGACCACCACCCACTTTCGCACCGACCGTGTCTTTCTCCCCAGCAGAGGAGATGCGATGTCGCCTTGCCGCTCCGCTCTGGTCTTCATTCTGCTGTCGGCAGCAGCGGCCTCCGCGCAGGCGGACGATGCGCTGCTCGACGCCGTTCTCACCGCCTGTCGCCGACCTGGCGACGCGCATCGCGAAGCCCACTGCTACTTTCTCTCCGGGATGGCCGATATTCAGTCGGGAAATGTCGAGGGCGCGCGTCAACACCTGAATGAAGCAGGGCAACGCCTCGAGGCCGCGGGCGATCCTGTCGCAGCGTGGAAGGCCTTCTGGGTGCTCGCCGAGTACGAACGCAGGTTCGGCCGCCAGCCCGATCTGCGAGTCGCGGCTACTGAGAAGGCGCTAGGCGTCGTGGAGAGAGCGAAAAGACCGAACGCGCCATTTCGTACCGATGGCCTTGCGGAGCTCGAAAACATCCTGAGCGGGTCACCGTTCACGAGCTCTGTCCGGTCACGTTTTCTGCAGCTCTACGAAGCGGTCTCGCGCAACGGATACGCTGCCACACTTCTCGCGATGGGTGAGGTCGAAAAGGCGGAGACGCAACTTGCCATCGCATCGCAGCTCGTCGGCCCGTTCGGTGCGATGCTCGACCGCTCGATCGCGCGGAGCATCGGTCAACTTCGACGGCGACAATGGCGCCTCGACGAAGCGCGGGAGAGCTACCGGAAGGCGCTCGCCGCGCCGAAGATCCGCCTGCCGTTCACCGTTGACGACCGGGGGGAGGGAGACATGGCCGCTCTGCACGGTCTCGCCGAAATCGAGATGCTCGGCGGGCGAACGGATGCCGCGCTCGGATGGAACGAACGTGCGCTCACCGTGACGCGCGCTGCGGGCGAACATGGGGCGGAGGTATCACTGCTTGCCCAACGCGCAGAGATCCTGGAACGCGGAGGGCATGTTGCCGCGGCCGAACAAATCTATGCGAACGCCCTGTCGATCGCGGCGACGAACGGAGATGTGAAAGGACAGGCAACGCTCCTCACCGATCGCGCCTCCATGTACATGGACCGCGGCCGTTACGGCGCTGCAATCGCGGACAGCGAGAAATCACTGGAGCTCGTCGCCGCGATCGACGATCCGCTTCTGCAGGCGGTGCTCATAGCCAATCTCGCGCGTACGTACTTCAATTTCGCCGCGCAAGACAGCGCTACCTCCACCCTCGAGAAAGCGCGAACGCTTGCCGACAAAACCGATTCCCATCTCGGAGGGGCGCTTGTCGACGTCATCGTCGCCGGCCAAGCTGGCACGACGGCGGATCTCAAGAAGGCACTCGAGCGGTTCCTGCAGCTGCGCGAAGTGCGTGGGATGGAGAACATGCCGCAGCTCGCGGCTCTCCTCGTCGCAGTGACCGGGCCGAGCCCCGTAGCCGACCTAAACGCCGTAGATCGCCGCGGTTCCTTCTTCGAAGGGAAGCTGTCCTCGGTCCTCGAGGTAATGACACTGCTCAACCGGAGCCAATTTCCCGCCGCCCGCGAAGCCGCAATGCGGGCGCTCGCGGGGAATCCGAGCACTGTGCTCCGAGCCGTCCTGCTCGGAGACATTGCATTCACATACGCGGCGGAAGGAAAGCCGGAGCAATCAGTCGCTTATGCGCGACGGGCTTCGGATGCGCTAGACCTCGATCTGGATGCGGGTTTGGCGGATGACCTGCTGAGCGGTCTCCTCGGGCAGAGGCAGAGGCTGTTCGGCATAGTCATCGAAACCCTGGCGCTGTTTGCCCGCCCGCAGGAGGCGTTTGAGGTTACGGAACGGGCGCGTGCCCGTGCGTTCCTGCAGCTCGTCGGCAACCGCCGTATTCGGCCCAGGAGTGGTGACGACCGCCCCATCGCGCGAGAGGCGGAAGCGCTACGCGCGCAGATCGCGAAATGGCAGCTGCAGGCCCGCCTCGCGCCGTCGCGAGAGCTCGATGAAGACCTTCGCGGCGCTCGCCGCCGATATCAGGGTCTGAGGACGCGAGTGAAAGCCTCCGATCCCGAATACTCGGCCGTCACCGGCATCGAAGCGGCGCCGCTCGAGACGATTCAGAACGAGCTTCCAGCCGCCACTACTTTGATCAGCTATTTCGTATCCGGCAGTGCGGTTCACGCGTGGGTGCTCGACCGCACGACGATCGAATACGTGCGATTACCGGTCGACGATGCGTGGTTGAAGAGCGCGATGTGCACGGCGTGGCAGCTTGGGGGACGACGACGCGGCGTGCGCGTCCAGGACGATACGTGCAACCCCGTCACCGTCGAAGAGTTGCACGAGCGACTCTTCGCCCCCTTGCGAAAGCACGTTCGCAATCAGCGTCTGATGATCGTGCCGCATCTCGGATTGCACTATCTGCCGTTCGCCGCGTTTCGCAACCGAGAGACGCAGCACTACCTGGTCGAGGACTACACCATCACTTACGCGCCGAGTGCCAGTGCGCTTCGCTTCCTGCGCGAGAAAGAAACGCCAGTGAACGGACGAGCGCTCATCCTTGGCGCTCCCTCGGGAGTCCTGCCGGCGCTGCCGGGAGCGATGCGCGAGGCCATGAGTGTCGCAGCGGAGCTGCGGTCGCAGCCTCTCCTCGGCGCCGCGGCGAAGGAGAGCGTCCTCTATCAACTGAACGGCGATGTCGATCTGATACACATCGCCGCGCACGG
>DASYLL010000190.1:0-7953 GCA_036009605.1 Thermoanaerobaculia bacterium
CGTGTCGGTGGTGTGGAATGAGAAGCTGAAGTCGACGATCTCGCCGGCGACACTCGCTGAAGTCGAGCGCGTGACGAACGACATCAAAAACGGCGTCGTGAAGCCACCGGCGGGGTTCTGATCGAGCTTTCTCACGTCAGCAGATCGTTCGGTGCAACACGCGCCGTCGACGACGTCTCGCTCACGCTTCGGCGCGGCGAGATCGTCGGACTCGTCGGCGAGAACGGTGCCGGAAAGACGACGCTGATGCGCATCGCCGCGAACGAGCTCGCGGCGGATTCGGGAACGATCGCGCGCGAGGGCGGCATCGCCCTCGTGCATCAGCATTTTCTGTTGGTCAACGAGTTGACCATCGCCGAGAACCTCGCGCTCGCCTCTCCTGCCCGCTTTCGTTTCGCAACGCGACGCACACTCGAGCGCGAAGCCATCGCAGCAGGCATCGACCTCGGCGACGTCTCGCGTCGCGCGGCCGATCTCTCGGTTGGCGAGAAGGCGAAGCTCGAGCTCGTGAAAGCGATCACACGCAAGCCTGCGACGCTGATCCTCGATGAACCAACGTCCGTGTTGACGCCGCATGAATCCGAGGAGCTGTTCCGCGTGATGCGCGACCTCGCTGCCAACGGCACCGCAGTCGTGTTCATCAGCCACAAACTGCGCGAAGTCATGGCCGTCGCCGAACGCATCGTCGTGATGCGACACGGGCGAGTCGTCGCGGAGAAACTCGCCGCCGCAACGACTGCCGAGGAGCTGGCTCAGGCGATGGTCCCCCACACGTTCGGCTCTCAACCCGTCACAGCATCCGGCCGTATCACCGCCATTGTCGGCGTAGCCGGCAACGGCCAGACCGAGCTCGCCGCTTCGCTGCGGATACAGTTCCCCGACGGCGGCCACATCCCCGAAGACCGCACGCGCGATGGCATCGTCGCCGACATGACCATCGCCGAAAACCTCGCGCTCAAGTCGCAACGCTGGAATCGGCGCGATGCGATGCGTCATGCCGAGGAGATGATTGCGCTCTACTCGATCCGCGCGAGTGGGCCGCTGCAACGCGCAGGAGATCTCTCGGGCGGCAATCAACAGAAGGTCGTGCTTGCGCGCGAGCTTTCGCCGCGACCGCGCGTGATCGTCGCCGCGGAGCCAACGCGCGGACTCGACATCGAAGCCACGCGCTTCGTCCACACGCAGCTGCGCAACGCCGCGAGCGACGGTGCGAACATCACGCTCATCACCTCCGATCTCGACGAAGCGTTCGCGCTCGGCGACACGATTCAGGTGATCTATCGCGGACGCCTCAGCGAACGCATGACGCGTGAAGAAGCGTCGTCGCGCGTTGCGAATCTCATGGCAGGAATCGCGTGAGAAACAGTTTGGAGTGCGGCAGCCTCAGCTGCCGCTTTATGTTCGTGCCCACGCTGTGGCATTCAAAAGCGGCAGCTGCGGCTGCCGCACTCGAAACCGTATGAGACGCCTCGTTTTCGGATTCGCCGCCGCGTTGCTCGCTGTCGTGTTGCTCGCGCTTTCCGGCGCCGCATTCGGGCACTCACCCCGCGAACTGCTCGCGATCCTGATCGGCGGCTCCGTCGGATCGAGCTTCGCGATTGAAGGCACGCTGCTCAAATCCGTCCCGCTGCTGCTCACGGGACTCAGCGTCGCCATCGCGTTTCGCGCGGGCGTGTGGAACATCGGCGGCGAGGGACAGTTCATCGTCGGCGCGCTGGCCGCGCTCCTTGCGTCGCGCTACGGCGTCGTCGCTTCGCTGCTCGCATCGGTGCTCGCCGGCGCGGCGTGGGCGTCGCTCGCAACGGTGATGCGGCTCTGGCGCAATGCGCCCGAGGTGCTGACGACGATTCTGCTGAACTTCGCGGCGTTGCATCTGTTGGGCTGGTGCGTCAACGGACCGCTGCGCGAGCGTACCGGGCAGTATCCGCAAAGCGATCAGGCGGGCGCAGCGCTGCCGATGATTGCCGGCGACCTGCACGCGGGCATTCTCATCGCGCTCGTCGCGAGCATCGCGGCGTGGTGGATGATCGAACACACCGCGGAAGGACTGCGACTGCGCGCGACGGGACTCAATCCATCCGCGGCGCAATGGGCCGGCATCAACGTGCGCGCGCAACTCGCGCGTGCGATGGCCATCTCCGGCGCCGCCGCAGGACTCGCCGGCGGAATCGAGCTCCTCGGCGTCACGCATCTGCTGTTCGAGCGCTTCGCCGCGGGCTACGGCTACTCCGGCATCGCCGTCGCGCTGCTTGCGCAATTGAATCCACTGGCGACGATCGTGTCGGCGCTGTTCTTCGGCGCGCTCGTCACCGGCGCCGGCGAACTGCAACGCACCGCGAACATCTCATCGGCCGTTGCGACGTTCGGGCAGGCCGTCGTGATTCTGCTGCTGATCGTGTTCGGCGCGATTGAAGAAAGGAAGCGTCGATGGTCGAGTTGATGCTCAGTGTGCTTCCGCTCGCGATCGTCGCCGCAACGCCGCTGCTCCTCGCCGTCGAAGGCGAGCTCGTGGTCCAGCGCAGCGGCATCATCAACCTCGGCATCGAAGGAATGATGCTCGTCGCCGCGATGACCGCGGTTCTCGCCGCGCAGACGACAAAGAGCGTGTTTCTCGGATTCATCGGCGGCATCGCCGGCGCCGCGCTCATCGCGCTGTTGTTCGGCATTCTCGTGATCACGCTGAAAGCCGATCAGATCGTGACCGGCACCGCCATCAATCTGCTCGCCGTCGGCGCAACGAGCTTCGTCTATCGCGAGCTGCAGCGCGGGCAAATCTTCGTGCAGTCGGTGCCGCAGGTGGAGTTCGATCTCGTGCGACTGCTCGCATGGATCGTGATTCCGATCGTGCTCGCGCTGCTGCTCTGGAACACATCGTTCGGACTGCGCTTGCGCGCCGCTGGCGAAAATCCCGAAGCGGTGGTGCCGTATGTGACGAGCCATCGTGCGACTGCACTCGCGATCGAAGCAGTGTTGGCCGGACTCGCCGGCGCGTATCTCGCGCTGGAATTGTCGAACGGATTCGCGGAGAACATGACCGCTGGTCGCGGCTTCATCGCGCTCTCGATCGTGATCTTCGGACGCTGGAAGATCAAAGGCGCGGTCGTCGGCACCGCGATCTTCGGCGTCGCCGCGGCGCTGCAGTACGCGCTGCAGGCGTCGTCGCAGGGCGTGCCGTTTCATCTGCTGCTCGCGGTGCCGTACGTCGTGACGCTGCTGATTCTTTGCGGCGTCGCGGGACGCGTGCGCGCGCCGGAAGCGCTGGGGCGGCGATGACGCTACTATCGCGCGCGTGCTCGACACGCTTCTCGCGCGCCATCTCCTGATTCAGTTCGGACGAATTGCGTTCGCGCTTTTTCTGCTGCTGCTCCTCGCTGCGCTCGGCGCCGCGATTCTGCGCTGGTGTCGTGTCGTCCTCGAAGATCGTGCGGAACGCTTGCTGCTGCAGTGCGCGATCGGATTCGCCGCCTATCAGTGCGTCGTGCGTTGGCTGAGCGCGATGCCGATCGGCATCGCGGCGATCGTGATTCTGCTGGCAATCGTCAGCATCCCCGGATGGCGACCATTGTTCGAAGACTTGCGTGGCGTGACACTGCCGCGCGATGGATGGTCGATCGCGATTCTGTTGCTGCTCATCGCGCCGCTGAGCATGGCGCTCGCGCCGGCGGTGTCGCGCGATGCGCTCGTCTATCACCTTCGCTTTCCGGAGATGACGCTGCGTCTCGGAACGTGGGCGTACGATCCGGCGAGCAGCACGTCGTTCTATCCGTCGGCCGCCGGGACGCTCTACCTTCCCGCGCTCGCCGTCGATGGCAATGGCGTGATCGCGCAGCTCGTGCATTTCGGATTTTTCGTCCTCTGCATTCTCACGATCGCCGCAATCGCACGACGCCTCGGCGCACCGACCGGCCGCCCTGCCGCGCTGCTCTTCGCGTCGCTTCCCGTCGCAGCGATCGTCGCTGGATGGGCGTGGGCGGACATGGCGTTCGTGTTCGCGCTCGCTACCTCTGCGCTTGCGTTGCTCGCCGGCGCACCCGTGCTTGCGCTCGTATTGCTCGGACTCGCCACGTCGATCAAGTACACCGCGCTGATCGCCGGCATCCCGTTGTTTCTCGCGGCGCTGTGGATGTTCGTTCGCGCGCGCTCGTTTCGCCAACTCCTGCTCGGCATCGTGCTCGGCGCACTCGTCGTCAGCCCGTGGTTCGTCACGAATCTCGTGCACACCGGAAATCCGCTCTACCCGCTCGGGGAGAAAGAACAGCCGACGACGACGATGGCGGCGACGTGGAGTGGCGACGCGCAGCAATCATGGTTCGATGTCTGGAGCGGATACTTCCTCCGCCCGCAAACGCTCGATGAAGACGTCGGCGGCGTGCTGTTTCTCGTCGTCGCCGTGATCGGCTTCACGATCGCACTTCCGAGCAGGCGACTCCATATCGCCGCGGTCCTCGCACTGCTGATGTGGATCGTCTTTCTGCCGCTTACCGCCGCGATGCGATTGCTATTGCCTGCCGTCGTCGCGACGCTCGTGATCGCAGGCGCCGCATTCGAACAACTCGAACGACGGCGACGCTTCGCTACCGCGCTGATCGCGGTGTTCGCGCTTCGCGGGGGACTCGTCACCGCCGCGCACAACGCTCACTTCTTCAACCCGCTCCCCGCGGCCGTCGGCATCGAAGACGAGTCGAGTTACGTGCATCGCACCGTCGCCGCGTCGCCGCTCTTCGAACGCGCCGACGCGAAACTCCCACCGAACGCACGCGTCCTCGGCATCAACGAAGTGCGGCTGTTCCGCTTCCCGCGACCGATCACCGCATCGCGCAACCTCGATCCGCCGGTGATCCGCCGCTATGTTGCGAATGCCGCGACGCCCGAAGTCGTCGTGCAGCGCTTGCGCAGCGACGGGATCACGCACCTGTTGATCGGCACGCGTCCCGTCGAGCGCGGCGGCGTTGGCATCCCGCTCACGAAACAGGAAGAGCAACTCGTCAGCGGCGTTCTGCGGCGGAGTCACGTGATCGATCGCGAAGGGGAACTGTTGCTGTTCGAGTTGCGGTGAGCGCCCGCTCAGCCGCTCGTACCGTTGCCGTTGGGATCCATGCTCGAACCGGCATCGAGTCCGGAATGGCAAACGCCATTCGGATCGATGTGGCAACCGATATCGGCAGAGGGCGCTGATTGCAATGTGAACGCGACGAGTGCAGCGAGGACGATGAAACGCATGATGAAGCTCCTTTCCTCATCACGATCGGTTCGCGCATCCGCACGCCGCAAGGCCGTTTGCTCGTTCGTTCGCGGGTTGACACGTCACGGTTTCTAAATGCGCATTCCGATCGTCACTTTGTGACGATCGGAGGGGAAACGTTCATCGGTCAGCGGGAGTAATGATCGCGCGGTGCGCCGTCATAGAGACCGCTGCGCATGCAGCAGTTCTTGAAACCGGCGGCTGGAGCCGCAGGGGCAGAGGTCGTTGCGACCGAGCTTCTCGAAGAGCTCTTTGTCGCCATGGACGATCCGCGTTCCGCGCATGACGCACGTCTCGGACGGATATCCCTTTCCTCCGTTTGCTGCTTCGTTCAAAAGGAGTGGTCCTCGGTATGTTTTCTCATGGTCGTATCCTCCTGGTTCTATTTTGGGAGGCGCGCAGTATCGCACTATCGCCACGCGCCGAGTTGATCCCACACGTCCGGCACCTTCGCAGATGACGATCCACCATCGCTCAGCTTTTTCGGCGCAGACGCGATCTTCGCAGCAATCGCGGAAGCAATCGGCGGCACGTTCATCGCCAGTTCCGCTTCGTGATCCGCAATGAATCTCGTGCTCACCTCACCCGCGCGAAACGCGTCGTGCGAGATCACGCGACGCAGCCACGAAAGATTGGTCTTCGTCCCGAGAATCACGTAGTCGCGCAACGCGCGCCGCAGGCGATCGATGCACGCATCGCGATCCTCGGCATAGCAGATCAGTTTCGACAGCATCGGATCGAACTTCACGCCGATCGTCGTCCCTTTCATCACGCCCGCGTCGACACGCACGCCCGGCCCCGCGGGCTCCGCGTAGTTCGCAATCGTGCCGCTCTGCGGGAGAAAGCGATCATCCGGATCCTCGGCATAGACGCGAACCTGCATCGCGTGGCCGCGCTGGCGCAGCTCGTCCTGCGTCCACGGCATCGGCTTTCCTGATGCGACGTCGATCTGCGCGCGCACGAGATCGACTCCTGCGACGAGCTCCGTCACCGGATGCTCGACCTGCAGGCGCGTGTTCATCTCGAGGAAGTAGAACTCCCCTTCCGGCGTGACGATGAACTCAACCGTGCCCGCGTTGCGGTAGTCGACGCCGCGTGCAGCGGCAATCGCAGCAGCGGCCATGCGTTGACGCAGCTCATCGGAGTAACGAGGCGCCGGCGTTTCTTCGACGACTTTCTGATGGCGACGCTGGATCGAGCAGTCGCGTTCGAACAAATGCAGAACGTTGCCGCGTCCGTCGCCGAAGATCTGGAACTCGACGTGACGCGGCTCCTCGATGTAGCGCTCGAGCAGCAGTCGATCATTGCCGAACGCTTTCATCGCCTCGCGCGCAGCAGACTCGATCGCGGCCTGCAGCTCATTCGCCGCTCGCACGATCTTCATCCCCTTGCCGCCGCCACCCGCGGAAGCCTTCACGAGCAACGGGAACCCGATGAGCGACGCCTCGTGCGTCAGCGTTTCGAGCGATTGATCCTCACCGTCGTACCCCGGCACGACCGGAACGCCGAGGGACTGCATGAGATGACGCGCCTCGGCCTTCGATCCCATCGCTGCGATCGACGACGCTTTCGGTCCGATGAAAATCAGGCCTGCGTCTTCACATGCGGCTGCGAGCTCCGCGCGCTCGGAAAGAAATCCGTACCCGGGATGCAGCGCCTGCGCACCGGAGCGGCGTGCGGCATCGATGACGACATCGAGATTCAGGTACGTGGCGCGTGCGTCGCCGCGACCGAGCGACACTTCCTCATCGAAGAAGCGGCGCACGAAGCGAACGTCATCATCCTCGGCATGCGCGAGCACGGAGACGATCCCCATCTCGCGACACGCGCGGGCGATGCGCACGGCGATCTCGCCGCGATTGGGAACGATCAGTTTCTCGATCGTCATCGTCAATTCGGAATCCACGGCGCGAGCTTCTTCTCGAGGAACGCCTGCATCCCGACCTGGCCTTCTTCGGACGTGCGTCTCGTGGCGATCGCTTCAATCGTGTACGGGATCGCGTCGATGAGATCGTGCGACGCCACATGCGCGATCAGTTTTTTGCACTCGCGCACGGCCTCGGGACCCGACGTCTTGAGCTGCGTCACGGTCTCGTAGACGGCGGCATCGAGCTGCGCGGGATCGTTGTCGACGACACGATGCACGAGGCCGATGCGCAACGCGCGTTCGGTATCGAAGCGCTCGCCCGTGAGGAACAGTGCGCGTGCGTGCGTCTCACCGATCTTCGCGATCACATACGGCGAGATCACCGCCGGCAGAATCCCGAGCTTGACCTCGGAGAGTCCGAACTGCGTCGTGCTCGTCGTGATCGCGATGTCGCACACGGCGACGAGTCCGACGCCGCCGCCAATCGCCGCACCCTGAATGCGACCGACCACCGGCAGCGGGCATTCGTTGATCAACGCGAACATCTTCGCGAGCAGTGACGAATCGCGGATGTTCTCGTCGCGCGTGTACGACACCATGCGCGACATCCAGTTCAGGTCCGCGCCCGCGCAGAAGTTCTTGCCGGTGCCTTTCAGCACGATCGCGCGCGCGACGAACGTGTCGATGTTCGAGAAGACGTCGAGCGCCTCGGCGATCAGCTCGTCGTTGAATGCGTTGTGGACTTCGGGACGGTGGAGCGTGACGGTCAGGACGTCGTCTTTGAGCTCGACCTGAAGGGTGTTGTACGCCATAGGCGGCGCATTGTATCGAGTCGGCGGCTTTG
>DASYLL010000191.1:0-11291 GCA_036009605.1 Thermoanaerobaculia bacterium
GCCCCAGTTGTTCGGGAGATGATCATTCATGGCTAAGGCTCAGGGGAAGAAGGCGGTCGCTGCCAATAAAGGCGTGGCCAAAAAGGTCGTGGCTCGTGTGAAGAGCGCGGCCGGGGCAGCAAAGAAGAAGGTCGCCCCGAAAAAGGCAGCGCCTCCCCCGAAGCCAGCCGCGAAGAAGGCGAAAGCCAAGGCCGCTCCGAAAGCGCAGCCGAAAAAAGCTCCGGCGAAGGCGAAGGCCGCTGCAAAAGCGGTGAAGGCCGCGACGAAGAAAGTCGTGAAGGCCGCGAAGACGCCTGTCAAGGCAACGGTGAAGAAGGCCGTCAAAGTCGCGAAGAAAGTGACGAAAGCCGCGCCGGTGAAAGCTGCCGCGAAGAAAGTCGTCGCGAAAGTCGTTGCCGCAAAACCGGTCGCGAAAGCCGCGGTCAGGGCAGTTGCGAAAGCCGTGGTCGCGAAGCCGGCTCCGAAACCTGCCGCAAAGCCCGCTCCGAAAGCGGCGCCTGCGCCAGCTCCGGTCGCCGCCCCCGCTGCGCCGCCTAAAGCCGCGGCTCCTGTCGTCGAAGAGAAGAAGCGCGGCCGCCGCGCGCGCCCGCGGGTTCATTCGAGCGGCGCTCCTGCCGCCGCGTGGCTCTCGACTGAGAAGCCGCGTCCTGCATCGTTCATCCCTGCGCCGGCACGCGCTGAAGCTCCGTCTGCCGTCGCCGCGCCGCCTGCATCGTCGGATCGTCTGATCCGTCCCGATGACGTCGATCACCCGGCCGTTCGCACGGTGCCGGTGCGCATCGACGTCGAACAGGGCGCCGGCCGTTTCTACGTCATCGCCAACCCGATCGAAACCTCCGTCCGTCCCGGCGAAGGCATCGAATGGGACTTCCGCTACCTCGGCGGCGCCGATGTTTCGGTCGAAGAAGTCGTGGTCGAGTTCGAGAAACCGTCGCCGTTCACGCAGACCGTGTTCCGTACGCGCAAGCCGGGTGGCGCGCGTCCGCATCGTCAGCTTTCCAACGGCGCTCTGCCGTCCGCAGTGGGACGACGTATCGAGTACATCGTGCGCGCGATCAATCCGTACAAGACGGAGCTCGCAAACACGAAAGCCTGGCTGAACGTAACCGCGTAAGGCTCAAGATCGTTTGATTGCGTGCTGCTCCTGCAGCGCAGCGAACGTGCTTGTTCCCGCTTTCAGCGAACGGATCCCTTCGACGCACGCTGTTGCCGCGGTGAGTGTCGTGATGCAAGGAACGTTCATCTGCAGTGCCGTGCGGCGGATGTACGTATCGTCGACGAATGCCGACTTGCCGAACGGTGTGTTGATCGCCAGCGCGACTTCGCCATTGATCATCCGGTCGACGATGTTCGGCCGTGCCTCGTGCACTTTCCAGACGAGCTCCGACTCCACTCCGTTCTTCATCAGAAATTCGCGCGTGCCGCCGGTGGCGATCAAGCGGAATCCGAGGGCCGTCAACTCGCGTGCGAGGTGCACGACGTGCGGTCGTTTGTCGTTGTCGTTGATCGAGATGAATGCGGTGCCTTCGAGCGGAAGTCGCGTGCCCGCGGCGAGCAGTGCTTTCGCGTAGGCCTCGCCGAATGTTGGCGAGCTGCCCATCACTTCGCCGGTCGACTTCATCTCGGGGCCGAGAACCGTGTCTTCTTTCGGGAAGCGATTGAAGGGGAAGACCGGCGCCTTGACGAAATAGCCATGGACGCGCGGCTCGCTCGTGAGGCCGAGGTCGCGGAGGGAGTGACCGGCCATGACTTTGGCGGCGATTTTGGCGAAGGACACACCGGTCGCCTTCGACACATACGGCACCGTACGCGACGCGCGCGGATTCACTTCCAGCACGTACAGCTCGCCGTGTTGAATCGCGTACTGCACGTTCATCAGGCCGATGACGTTGAGTGCTTTTGCCAATTCGACAGTACGGCGGCGGATGCGGTCCTGATCGCGCGCGCCGATGATGTACGGCGGAATCACCGTCGTCGAATCGCCCGAGTGAATGCCGGCCAGCTCGATGTGTTCCATCACGCCGGCGACGATGACGTCCGTTCCATCCGACACCGCATCGACGTCGATTTCGATCGCGTCCTCAAGGAAGTGATCGACGAGGATCGGCTGACCGGGCGCGGCTTCGACGGCCTGCGCCATGTAGCGCGTGAGCGTCAGCTCGTCATAGACGATCGCCATCGCGCGGCCGCCGAGAACGTACGACGGGCGAACGACGACTGGATAGCCGATGCGCTCCGCGACCGCGAGCGCTTCGTGCTCGTTCATGGCGATGCCATGCGCCGGGACGAGGATGCCATGTTGCCGCGCGAGTGCGCCGAAACGTTCGCGATCTTCGGCGATGTCGATCGAGTCGACAGATGTGCCCCACATCGGCACGCCTGCTTCTTCGAGCTGTTTGGCGAGCTTCAGCGGCGTCTGTCCGCCGAACTGCACGATCACGCCTTCCGGCTTTTCGAGATCGACGATCTCGAGCACGTCTTCGAGCGTGAGCGGCTCGAAGTAGAGACGGTCCGACGTGTCGTAGTCGGTCGACACCGTCTCCGGATTGCAGTTCACCATGATCGTCTCGAAGCCGATCTCGCGCAGCGCGAACGACGCGTGCACGCAGCACGTGTCGAACTCGATGCCCTGACCGATGCGATTGGGACCGGACCCGAGAATGATCACCTTGCGGCGATTGGTCGGCTCGGCTTCGTTCTCGTTTTCGTACGTCGAGTACATGTACGGCGTCGACGCTTCGAACTCCGCGGCGCACGTATCGACGCGCTTGTAGACGGGGCGCAGTCCCTGCGCGTGACGCTCGTCGCGGACCTGCTTCTCCGTCCGATTCGTGAGCCGCGCGATCTGGCGATCGGAGAAGCCGTTGCGCTTGAGCGTGCGCAGCGGAGTCGTCGCGACGTTTCTCTCCATTTCGATGATCTTGCGCATCTCGCGCAGGAACCACGGGTCGATGTTCGAGAGCGCGTAGATCTCGTCGACGCTCATGCCTTCGCGCAGCGCGTCGCCGACTGCGAAGATGCGCTCCGGTGTCGGCGTGCGCAGCAGCTCCATCAGCCGCTCGTGCGTGTGGCCTTTCGCATCGAGACCGGCCACGCCGATCTCGAGCGACCGCAATCCCTTCTGCAGCGCTTCCGTGAACGTGCGACCGATCGCCATCGCCTCGCCGACCGACTGCATCGAGAAGCTGAGCAACTGCGGCGTGTTCGGAAACTTCTCGAACGAGAAGCGCGGGATCTTCACCACCACGTAGTCGATCGAAGGCTCGAACGATGCGGGCGTTTTCTTCGTGATGTCGTTCGGGATCTCGTCGAGCGTGGAGCCGGCCGCAAGCAGCGCAGCGAACTTCGCGATCGGGAAGCCGGTCGCCTTCGACGCGAGCGCGGACGAACGCGACACGCGCGGGTTCATCTCGATGCAGATGCGCCGTCCCGTTTTCGGATGCACGGCGAACTGAATGTTCGAGCCGCCGGTCTCGACGCCGATTGCGCGAATGATCGTCTTCGCCTCATCGCGCATCGCGTGGTACTCGTCGTTCGTCAGCGTCTGTTGCGGCGCGACGGTGATCGAGTCGCCGGTGTGTACGCCCATCGGATCGAAGTTCTCGATCGAGCAGACGATGATCACGTTGTCCGCGCGGTCGCGCATGACTTCGAGCTCGAACTCTTTCCAGCCGATCACCGACTCTTCAACGAGCACTCTGTGAACGGGCGAAAGCTCCAGTCCGTGCAGCACGATCGCGCGCAGCTCTTCGACGTTGTACGCGATCCCGCCACCCATGCCGCCGAGCGTGAACGAAGGGCGGATGACGAGCGGATAGCCGATCGTCATTGCGAAGAGTTCCGCGTCATCGACGGTCGCCGCGTACGTTGACTCCGGCACGTCGACGCCGATCGACTTCATCTTGTCTTTGAACAGCTGCCGATCTTCCGCCGTGCGGATCGCCTCGTAGTTCGCGCCGATCAACTTCACGTTGTGACGTTCGAGCGCACCGTTTTCGTAGAGCGCCATCGCCAGGTTGATCCCGGTCTGGCCACCAACGGTTGGCAGAATCGCGTCCGGCTTTTCGCGCTCGATGATTCGCTCGAGCGTCTCGGGCGTGAGCGGCTCGATGTACGTGCGATCCGCGAACTCCGGATCGGTCATGATCGTGGCCGGGTTGGAGTTGACGAGGATGATCCGATAGCCCTCGTCCTTCAGCGCTTTGCACGCCTGGGTTCCGGAGTAATCGAACTCGACGGCCTGGCCGATGACAATCGGGCCGGAGCCAATGATCAGAATGCTGTGGATGTCGGACCGCTTGGGCATCGGACGCGAATGATACAGTCTGAAAGGTGCGTCGTTTCATCGAATGGGACTCGATCGACGTGCGCGTGGACGGCGACAAAATCGCGGCCATGGCGCGGGAGATGATCGCGCGCGATCCGATCCTCGAAAAGCTCGATCTGCGCTTCATGAATGGGCTGCTGCGCGTCGAAGGGTCGGTGAAGAAATTCATCAGCATTCCGTTCACCGTCGAGATCACGCGTTTCGAAACGAAGGGCACCACGATCCGTATCCCACTCGCGCGCATCACCGCCGGTCCGCTACCGGTGCCGACGCTTCTCGTCGGTCTGCTGCGTCAGCGTTTTCCTTCGGACGTCCGTTACGAGGATCCGGCCACGCTCGTAATGTCTTTGGATCGCTTCTTGCCAACTTTCGTTTCGGCGGACATTCAGAAAATCTGGATCATCGACGGCGGACTCGCCGTCACCCTCGGCAGGGGCGGAGCCGATCTGCCCACGGGAGACACAACTCATGGATCAGGACCAGAACGACAACAACCCGCAGAACGAGCTCAGTGACGAAGACTTCGCGGACGTGATGCGCGAGAGCAGCGAGCTCTCCGCGCCCGTCACGTCCACGCGCGCGGAACGCTTCTACGACAAGATGCGCGAGCGCATTCGCAACTATCTCGAGAAGAAGGGATCGGTGGCTGGCAAGACGGGCGAGTACCTGATGCTCGCGCCGGACGTGTTCGTGCTGCTGTGGCGTCTTGTCAACGACCCGCGCGTCGCGTCGAGCAACAAAGTGGCCCTCGGCAGCGGCATCGCGTACTTCCTGTTTCCTCTCGACATTACGCCCGAGGCGTTTTTCGGGCCGATCGGGTACATCGATGATTTGATTTTCGGAGTGTTGCTGCTCAAGAAAACACTCGTCGACACCGATGCGGCGGTACTGCGCGACCATTGGAGTGGCAGCGAAGACGTGCTGACGACGATCGAGAAGATCCTCGCGTCGGCGGAGCAGATTGCGGGGAGCGAGTTGGTGAATCGGTTCAAGAGAACAGTGAAATGAAGTTGCTGGTTGCTCGTTGCTGGTTCAAGGTGATTCAGCGTGAGCCGGGCCGTTTGCGCGCTCAACGACCTTGAACCAGTAACCAGCAACATCTACCAACCGGGCGCGGCCATTCGGTCGCGCTTTTTTCACATTCCCTTGGTGGATTTTTGTGGACAACAGTGGTTACCAGTGGTACAAACAGGCACCGAAACAGCGGAAATCTACTAGCCGTGGAACTAACCGTATTGATGGGTCACAGTCCCGCAAAGATCGACGAAAAGGGACGGCTGAAGATCCCGGCGACTTTCCGCAAGATCATTGAAGAGCGTTACGGCGGTGACTGCTTCATCACTTCGATGGACGGCGAGCGGGCTCTGGTTTACCCGCTGCCGGTCTGGTTCGAGTTCCAGTCGCGCCTGGCCAAAGTGCCCTCCTCCTCGCAGGCGAAGTCGAAGCTGCTGGAGCGGGTGAACTACTTCGGCCAGATCTCCGGGCTCGATGCCCAGGGACGCGTGCTGGTCCCGCAGGTCCTCCGCGACGTCGCCGGCATCAGCGATGACGTGGTCGTTCTCGGCAGTCAGGACCATCTGATCGTCTGGAACGAGCAGCGGATCCAGAAACGGTTGTCCGAGTCGCCGATCACGGCGGAAGACTTCAAGGAGCTGGAGCTCCACGGCGTGTGAGACACGCCCCTGTTCTTTTACAAGAGACTCTCGAGTTCCTCGAACCGAATCGACCCGATGGCGTCATTGTCGATGCCACGGTCGGTCTCGGCGGCCATTCGGAAGCGCTCCTCGAGCGCCATCCCGATGTCCGGCTGGTCGCGATCGATCGCGATCCGGAAGCACTCGAGCGGTCCCGCGAGCGGCTGAGCCGCTTCGGCGACCGCGTCACGTTCGCTCGCGGACGTCACGAATCGCTCATTGACATCCTGAAGCAGTACGGCATCGAAACGATCAGCGGTCTGCTCGCAGACCTCGGCGTTTCCTCGATGCAGCTCGACGACGCCGCGCGCGGGTTCTCGTTCCGTTTCGACGGACCGCTGGACATGCGCATGGGCGCCGAAGGGCGCAGCGCCGCCGATCTGGTGAACACGCTCGACGAATACGAGCTCGCAAAGATCATCCGCGATTATGGCGAAGAGCCGATGTCGCGAAGGATCGCGCGGGCCATCGTGGCCGCACGGGACGAGGCGCCGATTGCGACGACAACGCGTTTGACGGAAGTGATCCGCAGCGTGAAGAAGTCGCGGCCGCACGAGATCGATCCATCGACGCTCACGTTCCAGGCGCTTCGCATCGCCACGAACGAGGAGCTGATCGGTCTGGACCGGTTCGTCGATGACGCGGTGAGCGTCCTCGAACGCGGTGCGCGCGCCGGCATCATCGCGTTCCATTCGCTCGAGGATCGCATCGTCAAACGCGCATTCCGGAGGCTGGCTGGTGAGTGCACCTGCCCGCCGAACATGCCGGTCTGCGGATGTGGCGCGAAGGCGCTGATCGACATCCTGACGGGACGGCCTGTCACTGCTTCAGAAGAAGAGTTGCAACGGAACCCGCGATCGCGAAGCGCGAAGCTGCGGGTCGCGGAAAGGAACTGAAAGAAGGTTGTCCGTTGTCGGTTGTCTGTGCGGGAGATACGAAATGTACAGACAACCGATAACCGAGAACCGACAACAACAAAATCTCGCAGTCAACGAGCAAGGGTGAAGGTTGGGGAAGGGTTGGGTGTGTGTGCGGAGGGGAGCTCGGGAGGGGTGGAGCGTGGGGCGTGGGTGTGTGTGGATGGCTCGTCGCACCGTGCTGGAAGGCAGATCTTCACCCTTGTTCGTTGGCTGCGCGTGGAATCGCGTCCCCGGTCATGTACACGCAGAAAAAACCGATCGACAACACCCACATCGTCCGCGAACGGGATCGCCGGCGAAACCGTGAGCTCCTGGCCGTCTTCTTTCTCGGCCTTCCGATCGGTCTGTTCCTCCTCCTCTTCACCTGGCAGAACCTCGAGGTCATCCGCCTCGGACGCGAGACGACCCGTCTGCAAAAAGCGCGACAAGACACCGAAGCGAAGCACAAAGCGCTCGAAGCCGAACGCGATCGCCTGACGTCCTTCGATACGGTCGAGACACAGGCCGCGAAGCTCGGCTTCGCGCCGGCGGATCCGAAGACGATCGTGATGGTGCAGGGCGCACCGGTCGCCAACTCGGCCGTCAACTCGACCGTTCCTTCGACAGGGGGTCGCTGATGGCGATCTCCCAGCGTCGCCTGCTGCAGCTGTCCGCATTCCTCGCCGCATGGGCGCTCGTGGTCGTGTTCCGCCTGATGCAGGTGCAACTCGTGCGGCACGATCACTACGTCGCGCGCGCAACGAAGCAGCAGGAGTCGACGCTCTCGCTCAATCCGGTGCGCGGCTCGATCCTCGATGCGCGCGGCCGTGTGCTCGCGGAGAGCATCGATGCGGAATCGATCTACGCCGATCCGCAAGTCATCGAGAACCGCCGCGCCACCGCGAAAGCACTGGCTCGCGTTCGCGGCATCGGACTCACGTCGCGCGAGATCGAATCGAAACTGCGCGGCGACGGCAGTTTCGCCTGGATCGCGCGGCAACTGCCGCTCGAAGTCACGGCCGAAGCGCGCAAGCTGAAACTGCCCGGGATCTACTTTCTCGAAGCGCATCGCCGTTCATATCCGCGCGCGATGCTCGCTGCAAACGTGATCGGTTACGTCGGTCTCGACGGCGACGGACTCGGCGGCATCGAGCATTCCTTCGACAAGCACGTGCGCGGCACGCCCGGCAAAGTCACGCTGCTGCGCGATGCGCGGCGCGGCGTCTATCTCGTCGGCGGCGATGGCGCGAATCGTCCGCGCGATGGACATCACGTCGTGCTCACCATCGACTCCGTCATCCAGTTCATCGCCGAGCGCGCGTTGCAGAAGGCGGTGACGCAATACCGCGCGACCGGCGGCTCCGTGCTCGTGATGGATCCGAACGACGGCTCGATTCTGGCGATGGCTTCCGCGCCGAGCTTCGATCCGAATCACTTTCGCGATTACTCCAACATCGCCTGGCGCAATCGCAACATTCAGGACAACTACGAGCCGGGATCGACGTTCAAGATCGTCACCGCGGCCGCCGCGCTCGAAGAGCATCTCGTCACGCCGTCGCAGGTGATCGATTGCGGCAACGGCTCGATCACGATCGCGAACATCACCATCAGCGAGCACGACAGCCATCAATATGGTCTGTTGTCGTTCGAGGACGTGATCGTGCACTCGTCCAACGTCGGCACCGTCCGCGTCGGTCTCTCCCTCGGGCAACAGCGCTTCTACGACTGGATCCGCCGCTTCGGCTTCGGCTCGCGCGTCGGCCTGCCGCTGCCGGGCGAAGAGTCAGGGCTGCTGCGTCGCACCGACAAATGGACGCAGGTCTCGCCCGCCAGCATCTCGATCGGGCAGGAGATCGGCGTGACGCCGCTGCAGATCACGCGCGCCGTTGCAAGCGTCGCGACGGGCGGCATGCTCATCGAGCCGCGCATCGTGAAGCGCATCATCGATGAAGAAGGCAACACGGTTTACGAACCGCCGCATACCGCGCCGACGCGCGTGATGTCCGAGAAGACCGCGGCGGTGCTGAACGAGATTCTGAAGAACGTCGTCTCGCGCGGCACCGGCGAGAAGGCTGCGATCGCAGAGCACGTCGTCGCGGGCAAAACCGGAACAGCGCAGAAAGCGGGACGCGGCGGCTACAGCGCTGACCGCTACGTCGGCTCATTCGCGGGCTACGTTCCCGCCGATCAGCCGCGACTGGTGATTCTCGCGATCATCGACGAGCCGCGCGGCGAACATTACGGCGGCACCGTCGCTGCGCCGGTGTTCCGCGAGGTCGCCGAAGGCACGCTGCGCTACCTCGGCGTCGCACCGTCGATTCCGTCGCGGACGATCGGCGTCGCACCTCTCCTGCTGGCCACGTTTTCGCAACCGAAGCCGCCTGCCGGCCCGGCCACTGCGGTACCCGATCTGCGCGGCCTCGATGCACGCGCGGCGATCGCGAAAGCGGTCGCGAGCGGACTGACGGTGCGGGCCATCGGAAGCGGAGTGGTGACTTCACAGAATCCAGAACCGGGCGGAGCCCTGCCGGAGAATCGGCGGCTGACGCTCCAGCTGAAAGCAGAGGTGCGCGGATGAGATTGTCGGAGCTCCTCCGCGATGTGGCCGTGCGTGAAGTGCACGGAGACACCGACATCGACATCACCTCCGTGACGCCCGACTCGCGTCTCGTCACGAAGGGTGCGCTCTTCGTCGCGATCCCCGGCACGGTGAAAGATGGGACGGAGTTCGTCCCTCAGGCGATCGACAGAGGTGCCGCTGCGATCGTCACCTCACAGACAACTGACAACCGACAACCGACAACCATCGCCGTCGACGATGCGCGCGCGGCTCTTTCTTTGATCGCCGCGAACTTCCACGATCGCCCTGCCGACAAGCTCTCTCTCGTCGGCGTCACCGGCACCTCGGGCAAGACGACCACGGCGCGCATGATCGAGTCGATCTTCGACGCACCCATTGATGGACGGTCGGAGCCCGTGGGTCTCATCGGCACGATCGAATACCGCGCCGGCGATGAGCGCCTCACCGCCGATCGCACGACACCCGACGCGGTCGTGCTGCAGGAATGGTTCGCGAAGATGGTCGACGCCGGCGTGAAGCACGCGGTGATGGAAGTCTCATCGCACGCACTCGCGCTCAAGCGGACGCACAGCGTGCATTTCGCGGCTGGAGTGTTCACGAACCTCTCGCGCGAGCACTTCGACTTTCACAAAGACTTCGAGGACTACTTCGCGGCAAAGCGGATCCTCTTCGACCAGATCGACCTGACGAAGCAAACCGCCGTCGTGAACATCGATGACGAGTACGGCCGTCGCCTTGCGAATGAATTCGGTTCGTCGGCGCTCACGTTCGGCCGCAACGCGAACGCGGACATTCATCCTGCCGACGATTTCTCGATCTCCGTCGAGGGACTCCGCGGAATCATCCGCACACCGCGCGGCGACATTCGACTCGAGTCGCCGATTCTCGGATTGCCGAACCTCTATAACTGGCTCGGCGCGATCGGCGCCGCAATCGTCGTCGGCATTCCGACGGAAGCGATCGAAGCGGGCATTCGCAACCTGCAATCCGTGCGCGGACGTTTCGAGCGCGTCAGCGAAGCGAAGCCGACTGTGATCGTCGACTACGCACACAAACCCGACGCACTCGAGAAACTGCTGCACGCCGTGCGCGAGATCGCCGGCGAGCGGAAACTGAAGATCGTCTTCGGCTGCGGCGGCGATCGCGATCGCGGCAAACGTCCGCAGATGGGGGAGATCGCGGCGCGCCTTGCCGATGAAGTGATCGTCACGAGCGACAACCCGCGCAGCGAAGAGCCGCAGGCGATCATCGACGAGATCGTGGCCGGCATCAGCGGTAACACGCATCGCGAGATCGCGGATCGCCGCGAGGCCATCGCACAGACGATCGCGCAGGCCGGCGATGACGACGTGATCGTGATCGCGGGCAAGGGACACGAGACCTACCAGGTCGTCGGCGATCGAGTGATTCATTTCGACGACCGTGAGGAAGCGGAGCTTGCGCTGAAAAAGCGTGACGCTAAATCAGCTTGATATTTATGCTCAAAAAGACCTATGATCATGATTGTCTGATCGGGTGCCGCGTTCCGGCTCCGTCGGTCGGTTTCTGTGAGGGTGGATGGTTGGGGTTCGCCAGGCAGTCTTCGGGGAAGGGGACGAACGGCGACGAAACGCGGCGGAGTCGGAAGGCGGCATCAGTCGGCGCGGCCGGCTTTGCCGGCCACGCCGAGGTTCTCAGTTCTCAGTTCTCGGTTGTCTGTAGGCCTGTCGCTCAGGCGATCCCTGTCAGACAACCGACAACCGACAACCGACAACAGCGCAAGCTCGGACAACCGACAACCGACAACCGAC
>DASYLL010000192.1:0-22034 GCA_036009605.1 Thermoanaerobaculia bacterium
GGGGTCAGACCCCGAATTGGGGTCAGACCCCATTCGGAGCGCGGCGACGGCTTCGTCGATCATGGGGCGGAGGGAGCCCCAGTCCCCTTGCCAGACGGCGGCGTTGGTGGCGGCGACTTTCGCTCGCGCCAGAACGATGGGGTCAGACCCCGAATTGGGGTCAGACCCCGAAGAAGCGCGGGCGAGGGCGGTGGTCATGCGGCGGCGGGCTTCGTGGAAGTGGCCGCGGGCGAACCAGTACCAATGCAGCGCGTACAGCAGCCGCAACTCGGTCTGACCCCCGACGCCGCGGTCGAAGACCGCGCGGATGTTGCCGATTTCCTGGTCGATGATCGCGAGCGCCGCGGGATCGACGGCGCCAGCGAAGAGGCGCGGCTCCAATTCCTCCACGAGATCGAGAAAGTAGCGCGCGTGTCGTTCGACGAGTGACCCCCGCTCGTCCGCTTCGTCGAGTTTCTCCGCGGCGAACTGCCGCACGGTGTCGAGCAGGCGATAGCGCGCTTGCTCGGAGAGCACGAGTGACTTGTCGACGAGCGCCGCAAGATGCGTCAGCACGTCGATGTCGCCGCACACGGCTTCGGCGGCATCGAGCGAGAAACTGGTCCCGAACACGGCAAGGCGGCGCAGCAACACTTGCTCATCGGCCAACAGCAGTCGATAGCTCCAGTCGATGGTTTCGCGGATCGTGCGATGTCGAGGCAGCGTTCGCGATCCCGCGGAGAGCAAACGAAACGCATCATCGAGCCGCGCCGCGATCTCCGCGAGCGACAGCACTTTCACGCGTGCGGCTGCAAGCTCGATCGCGAGCGGGATTCCATCGAGTCGCGTGCAGATCTGCGCGACCAGCGTCTCATCCGCGACGAACGCCGGCGACACCAATCGCGCCCTTTCCGTGAACAACTGCACCGCGTCTTCGGTCGACAGCGGCGGCACGAGCCACGTCTGTTCGCCTCGGACTCCGAGCGCCTCCCGCGTCGTTGTCACCATCGACGTGTTCGCGCAGCTCCGCAGAATCTCCTCGGCCACCACCGCGCTCGCATGCACGAGATGCTCGCAGTTATCGAGTACGAAAAGCATCGAGCGATCGCGAACCGCGTCAATGACGACGCGCAGCACGTCCTCGGCTGCGAGCTCGCGAATCCCCATCGCGTCGATGATCTGCTGGGCGATGAGATCGGGATCGGACAGCGGCGCGAGATCGACCCAGACGACATCTTCGAACCGATCGCGCACGCGATGCGCGAGCTCGAGAGCGAGACGTGTCTTGCCGCTGCCGCCTGCACCGGTGATGGTCAGCAGGCGCGCAGCGTCGAGCAGCCGCGTCGTCTCTTCGAGCTCACGCGCGCGCCCGAGAAGCGGCGTGAGGGCGATCGGAAGTTTCATCGCTCGTCTTACTCGGCCTTCTTGTCGAGATCCTCGATCAGCACTTCCGCCGCCTGCTGCTCTTTCCGCAGTTTCGTCGACACAGCTTCGGCCTGCTTCATCACTCGCAGTACGTTGAGTCCCGCGATTTTCTTCAGGCGCTCTTCGGAATGTCCGCGGCGCAGCAGTTCCGCGAAGAGCTTCGGATAGTCCGCAACGCTTTCGAGGTCTTTCGGAGTCGTGCCGATGCCGTCGAAGTCGCCGCCGATGCCGACGTGATCTTCGCCGGCGATGCGAATCGCGTACTCGACGTGATCGGCGACGTCCGTGAGTGTGGCGACAGGACGCGGATTCGCTGCGTCCCACGTCGCCAAACCGCTCTTCACATCCTGCGGCTCACCGTCATGCAATGACTTCAGCCGCGCCTCCTCGGCCTGCCGCTGCGACTGGAACACTCGTAGCTTCTCGGAGACGAACGACGGCACGAACGTGATCATCACGACGCCGCCGTTCTGCGCGAGACGCTTCATCACATCATCGGGAACGTTGCGCTGATGGCCGGACACACCGCGCGCGGAGGAGTGGGAGAAAATCACCGGCGCCGAGGAGACGTCGAGCGCGTCGTGCATGGTCTTCGGAGCGACGTGCGAGAGATCGACGAGCATGCCGAGACGGTTCATTTCGCCGACGACGGCCTTGCCGAAAGGGGTCAGGCCATTGTGTTTGGGATCATCGGTCGCGGAGTCCGCCCAATCGTTGTTGAGTGAATGGGTGAGGGTCATGTAGCGCGCGCCGACGTCGTACATCTGGCGCAGGACGCCGAGGGAGTTGTTGATGGAGTGGCCGCCCTCGATGCCGATGAGCGAGGCGACTTTGCCTGATTTGTGGATGCGCGTGACGTCGTCGGCAGTGAGCGCGAGGGCGAGCGTGTCGGGATAGATCGCGTCGAGGCGATGGACGACGTCGATCTGTTCGAGCGTCGCCTGCACGGCGTCGGCGCCTTTCATCGACGCGGGCACGTACACGGACCAGAACTGACCCCCGACGCGGCCCTGGCGGAGGCGCGCGATGTCGGTGTGGAGTGGCTTCTCGATCTTCGACTGGTCCTGGCGGATGTCGATTTTCGCGAGCTGATTTTTCGCGCGCTCGCGGTATTGCCAGGGGAGGTCGTTGTGACCGTCGATGAGCGGGACTTCCTTCAGGATTCGGTCGACGGCGGGCTGGGCGTTGGTGGTGATTGCGAGGAGAAGAGTGACGGTCAACATCAAGCGCATGGCGGAGATTGTATGTGTTACTTTCCGCGCCGCCCATGGCCCTGGCGTTTCAAAACGACGAATCTCATCCGATGGTGGATGCGCTGCTGCGCACGCGCGTGCCGCGGTGGCGCGAGCTCAATCGTGCGATCGACGAGCGCGACGACATGCTCGATTTCGCGATGAAGTTGTTCCATCACGATCGCGACGCGGCGGTGACGAACTACTTCCAGAATGCGCTCGATCAATTTGCGCTGGTTCGGCACATTGCGGGCTGGCGTGATCGGCGTCCGCGACGGATGCTGGACTTCGCGAGCGGGTATGGGCGACTGACTCGGCTGCTCGTGCACGAGAAGCTCGCGGATGAGGTCACGGTCGCGGACATCCTCGAAGGGGGGATGGCGTTTCAAGCCGAGCAGTTTGGGGTCAGGTCTCTACTTTCGAGGTCTGACCCCGCGGAATTCGAGACGCCGGAGCGGTACGACCTGATTTTCGTCGCGTCGCTGTTCACGCACTTGCCGGCGGCGACCTTCACGACGTGGTTGCAGAAGCTGGCCGGGCTCCTCGAACCGGAAGGGCTACTGATCTTCAGCGTCCACGATGAGGGTCTGACCCCCGATAAGCCTGTCGACGGGATTCGCTTCGAGTCGCACAGCGAGAGCCGCGTCCTGAATGTCGAGGAGTACGGCTCGACCTGGGTCACGGAGGCGTACGTTCGGGGTCAGGTCTCCGAAATTGGGCGGGCGGTTGGGGGTCAGGCCCCGAATCTCGGGGGTCAGGCCTCGAATGAGTGGGCGTGCGTGAGGTTGCCGCGGGCGCTGTCCGACTGGCAGGACGTTTACGTGATCTCGCCGGCGCAGATTGTTGGGGTCAGACCCCGAAAAGTGCCGAAGGGGTTTCTCGAGCAGCCGCAGATGTTGGCGGCGGGGATCCGGGTGTGGGGGTGGGCGACGACCGTCGACGCGCCGCCGGATCGGGTCGAGGTGCGGATCGAAGACGAGATCGTCGCGTCGACGCGCGAGTTCACTCCGCGCCCCGACGTTGGCGAATGGTTTGGGGTCAGGTCTGCAATCCAGTCGGGGTGGGAGTGCATCGTCCCGCATGCGGGGGTCAGGTCCTTTCGGTATCAGGTCGTGACGATCTCAGCCTTTTCGACGGACGGCGACGAGCGCATCCTTTTCCTCGGCACCTTTGACTCCCTCCTCGGCACCGTCGCCCGCGAACGAGCCCAGGCACTCGCAAGGCAGGTTGACGAGCGCAAAAACGAGATCGCCGACCTCAGTGAGCGCCTGACCCTCGCGGAGCATCAGCGCAGAACGTTCGAGCAGACGATTGACGCGATGAAGCAGAGCAAGTTCTGGCGGGCGCGGGAGCGGTGGTTCGCGCTCAAGCGTGCGGCGGGTTTGACGGACGAACAGTAAGAAACTCGCCGCCGATCCCGTCGTATAACGCTCCCAGCATGAAACGCAGAACAAAAATCATCATTGGTGTGCTCGCGGTCCTCCTCATCGCCGGCATCACGACCGCCTCCATCCGCTCGAAGAAAAAAGAAGGAACGCCGGTCACGTTCGCGAAAGTCGAGCGGCAGGATCTGACGAGCAAGGTCTCGGCGAACGGGCAGATCGACGCGCAGCGCAAGGTCGATCTCTCCGCGAACGTCATGGGCCAGATCGTCAACCTGGCCGTGCGCGAAGGCGACGTCGTGAAGAAGGGCGACTTCCTTCTGCAGATCGATCGCAAGCAGCTGACCGCATCTGCCGAAGGTGCCGAAGCATCCGTTCGCGCGCTGTTCTCCGATCGCGACGCGGCCCGAGCCAATCTCGCAGAGGCCGAGTCCACGTTCCAGCGCGCGCGCAACAACTTCGAGCAGAAGATCATCCCGACCGCGGAGCTCGATCGCGCACGCACCTCACGCGACGCCGCACGTGCGAACGTCACCGCGATCGATCAGCGCATCCAGCAGGCGCGCTCGAATGTCGCCGCCGCGCGAGACACGCTCTCGAAGACCACGATGACCGCGCCGATGGCCGGCATCATCACCGCGCTTCCAGTCGAAGAAGGCGAGGTCGCGGTGATCGGCACGATGAACAACGCCGGTACGAAGCTCCTCACGATCGCCGACATGAGCGTCGTCGAAGCCGTGATGGAAGTCGACGAGACCGACGTCCCGAACGTGAAAGTCGGCCAGCGCGCGACGGTCACGATCGACGCGTATCCGAACAAGACGTACGAAGGCGTCGTTACCGAAGTGGGGTCAAGCCCCATGACTGCGACGGGCGCATCGACCGGCGGCGATGCCGTGAATTTCGAAGTGAAGATCCAGCTCACGAATCCGCCCGCGGGCGTGCGTCCCGGCTTCTCCGCGTCGGCCGACATCATCACCGGCACGCGCTCGAAGGCGCTGGCGATTCCGCTGCAGGCGCTGGTCGTGCGCGAGAAGCCTGCGACGAAAACCGCGAAGGCGATCGAAGAAGAAGGCGTCTACGTTCACAAGGACGGCAAGGCGGCGTTCGTCGGTGTGACCACCGGCCTCGTAGGCGACAGCAACATCGAGATCGTCAAAGGCGTCAACGACGGCGAACAGATCATCACCGGCCCGTTCCGCGCGCTGCGCGACATCAAGGATGGCAGCAAAGTTCGCGAGCAGAAGGAAGAGAAGAAGGACGAGGAGAAGTCGTAGTTGGAAACGCTCCGGATCGCGGCAACCGCGCTGCGCGCCCACAAGATGCGCAGCTTCCTCACGCTCCTCGGCGTGATCATCGGAGTCATGACGGTCATCACCGTCGTCTCCATCATCTCGGGGCTGAACAACTACATCTCCGAAAAAGTCTTCCAGCTCAATCCCGACGTTTACGCGGTCACGCAGTTCGGCATCATCACCAGCCGCGAAGCGTGGCTCGAGGCGATCAAGCGAAAAGAGATCAGCTGGGATGATTTCCAGGCCGTGAAAGAACATTGCGGCTCGTGCGAAATGACTGGCGCTTCGCTCAACTCACGAAGCATGGTGAAGCGCGGCGCGCAGAAACTCACCGCGGTGCGAACTGCCGGTGTGACGTCGAACATGGCGGAGCTGCAGAATCTCGATCTCGAAGCGGGACGGTTCTTCACGACGACCGAAGAGCGACGTTCGGCGCTCGTCACGATCATCGGCACCGACGTGCGTGAAGAGCTGTTCGGCCAACTCGACCCGATTGGTCGCACGATGTGGGTCGCGGATCAGCCGATGCGCGTCATCGGTGTCCTGCGCAAGCAAGGCTCCGTCCTCGGCCAGAATCAGGACAAGGTCCTGTACATCCCGATCACGACTTGGCGGAAACGCTTTGGTACGCGACAGAGCATCGACATCTTCGTGAAAGCGCATGGCGGCGTGCCCGGCGTCAACGCATCGATGGACGACGTCCGCGTGATTCTTCGTTCGCGGCGACGCACGGCGTTCCGCGATGACGATCCGTTTGCGACGGTGACTGCCGAGGCGTTGCAGATGTTGTGGAAGAGCATCTCGGCGGGACTCTTCTCGCTGATGATTCTGATCTCCGGCATTTCGCTGATCGTCGGCGGCATCGTGATCATGAACATCATGCTGGTCTCGGTCGTGGAGCGAACGCGCGAGATCGGGGTCAGGCGTGCGATCGGCGCGACGCGACAAAACATCCGACGACAGTTCCTGATGGAAGCGATCCTTTTGTCCCTCGGCGGCGGAATCCTCGGCGTGCTCCTCGGCGTCGCGATCGCGAAGGCGATCTCGACGTTCTCGCCGATGCCGACGCTGGTGCGTCCGAGTCTCATCGCGGCCGGGTTGCTCATCTCTGTCGTCACCGGCGTCGTCGCGGGGGTCATTCCCGCGTGGCGCGCGTCGAAGCTGCCGCCCGTCGAGGCGCTGAGGTTCGAATGAAGCTCGACCTTTTATTCGCCGCTCGCGAGAACGTGCGCTTCGCACGCATTGCGCTCGCATCGCACAAGCTGCGCTCGGCGCTGACGGTGCTCGGCATCGTGATCGGCGTGACCACCGTCATTTCGATGGTCTCGATCATCGAAGGCTTCAACAACAGCGTCGTGAAGAGCTTTCAATCGTTCGGCGCGACGCTCGTGCAGTTCCAGAAGAACGATCCCCGCTTCGGTCCAGGGGACAACGACGAGTCGCAACGGCAGCGCAAGAATCTGACGTACGAAGACGCGATTGCGCTCAAACGGCTCTCGCCGTCGATGCTCGCGGTTTCGCCGGAGCGCTACACGTACGAGGGTGAAGGCCCGTCACTCGATCTTTCGTACGGTGGAAAAGAAGCGGCTCCCGACTTGCTCGGGGGTGTGACCGAGGACTATCCGATCGCGAACAACCACGTCATCGGCGAAGGCCGGTTCTTCAACGAGAACGATGTGCGACGCTCGGCTGATGTCGTCATCATCGGGTTCGGTGTGGCCGAATCACTCTTTCCGCATTCCGATCCGCTGGGGAAAGTCGTGGCGATCGCGGGACGCAAGTACGCGGTCATCGGCGTGATGGAGAAGCAGGGTCAGTCGATGTTCGAGTCGACGGATTCGCATGTGTTCATTCCGATCACGACGTTCGACAGTCACTTTCCGCACGTGAAGCGCGATCGCGGTGTGAACATCGCAACGGTGCCGAAGAAGCCGGAATGGGTCGATCGCATCATCGAAGAGGGGACGGCGATTCTGCGCACGCGGCGCAAGGTGCCGTTCAACAAGCCGAACGATTTCGGCATCATGACGCCCGACAAGCTGATCGGAAACTTCGAGGCGATCACCGGCGGCATCACGCTGGCGATGCTGTTCATTTCGTCGATCGCGCTGCTCGTTGGCGGCGTCGGCGTGATGAACATCATGCTGGTGTCGGTGACGGAGCGGACGCGCGAGATCGGCATTCGCAAAGCGATCGGGGCGGTGCGACGAGACATCGTGCAGCAGTTTCTCACCGAGGCGATGACGTTGTCGGGCATTGGCGGCGTGATTGGTGTGGCGCTCGGGCTCGCGATTGCCGCGGCGGTGCGCGCCTTGAGCCCGCTGCCGACGACGACGCCGTTGTGGTCGATCGTCGTCGGGCTGATCGTGTCGATCTCGATCGGATTGTTCTTCGGGATCTATCCCGCGTACAAGGCCGCGAAACTCGATCCCGTCGAAGCGCTGCGGTACGAGTAAACGTTATCGCGCGCTGGTTCTGAAACGCGCGAATGCGTAGATCGACTGCGGCTTGTGGCCGTAGCGATCTTCGAGCTCGTGCGATTGCGTGTGGTAGTCGATGTTGACGCCGACACCAGCGCGATAGCGATTGCTGGCGATGAAGTCGTAGAGGTAGCCGACGGCGAAGTGCGTGGTCTGCTCGGTTGCGGCGAGGTCGGGGTGTTCCGGGAAGCCGAGCGGGCGGTCGACCCATTCTGCGCGTCCGATGAAGGAATGACGGGTGCCGCGCAACGCGAGCTCGAATCCGTACGCAGTTTCTTCGGGGCGGATGTCGTCAGCGTATTCGCGTGACGTCCAGAGAACTGTGGCGCCGACGTTTTGCGTGCCGTAAGTCAGCGAGGCGCTGCTGATGTCGCGCTGCGCGAGGTCTTCGCCGAGCTCACCGCGCGAAACCTGAATCGAGAGATTGGGCGACGGCGTGAGGGTCAGGCGTGCGGACTGCGAGTCGATGTCGCCGTCGGCGATCTCGGTGTGATCGCCGGTCGTGACGGCGTCGTGGAAGGCGCTGGCTTCGATGCCAAACCATTTCGTCGCAAAGCCGGCGGTGACGACGCTCGTCGAGTCGTGAAACGTTTCCTGGATGTCGTAGGAGAACGGCGCTTCTGCGAAATCGACGCCGGTGGAGCGGAGCGCGTACGGCGCGGTGCCGAGGGCGGGGTCGCCGACGAGGGCGCCGTAGACGTGGACGAGCGTGGATTGGGTCGGACGCCATCCGGCGTGGACCGCTGCCTCGCCGAAGAGGTCATGCGCGCGCATGCGATCGGTTCCGGGTCCGCCAGCCTCCGGCGACACGTACTGGAGAATCTGCGGGTAGCCTTCGTCTTCCGGCAGCGTGTACGGTTCGAGGGAGACGCGGCCACGCAGGAGAATGAATCCGCGGCTGCCCAAGTTGCGGTGCACTCCTGCCCCGAACCAATTCGTCGAGAAGATCTCGTTCCGCTGCTCCTCGGGGCCAGTCTCGCTGACGTAGGTGACGTGCGCGTCGAAGCCGTGGAAGAACGTCCAGCCGCTGCCGTTCGGCTCGGAACGAACCCACAACGACTCGCCTCCGGGATTCGCGGTCGTGCCGGAAACATTGCGAAGGGGGTCAGGCCCCTGCGCTTGCGCGAGGAGAGACATGGAAAGAGCGAGAGCAAAGGCAACGCGAAGCATCATGCGCGCGCATTGTGCAACAGCTGTGCACGGTGTGGGGTCAGGTCTGGAAGTGTGGGTCTCGAATTGTGGGGTCAGGCCTCGAATGTAGGGTCAGGCCTCGAATGTGGGGTCAGGTCTCGAATGTGGGGTCAGGTCTCGAATGTGGGGTCAGGCCTCGAATGTGGGGTCAGGCCCCGAATTGGGGTCAGGCCCCGAATTGGGGTCAGGCCCGAATTGGGGTCAGGCCCTGGAATGTGGGGTCAGGCCCGAATGTGGGGTCAGATCCTGAATGTGGGGTCAGGCCCCGAATGGGGTCAGGCCCTGAATGTGGGGTCAGGCCCCGAATTGGGGTCAGGCCCTGGAATGGGGGTCAGGCCCGAATGTGGGGTCAGACCTGAATTGGGGTCGGCCCCGAATTGGGGCCAGGCCCTGGAATGTGGGGTCAGGTCCTGAATTGGGTCAGGTCTCGAATTGGGGTCGGGCCTGGAATTTGGGGTCAGACCTCGAATTGTGGGTCAGACCCGAACCTCACTCCTCCCGCCCGACCGGGTACAACCTTGCGCGTTCGTCGTAGAACGGGGTTCGTTCGAACAGCCACTGCAGACGGGCGGTGGGGTTGCCGCGGAACTCGGCATCGGTCTCGACTTTGCCGCGGAACTCCTCCGCCAGTTTCGCATCCTCGGCGAGCATGCGTTCCGCCATCGGTTCCATGATGTAGCCCTCCACGTACTCGGTCGGGCTGAGGATCGATTGGAAAAAGCCCCATTGGAACAGCGAGTCGGGGGACGCGGGCTCGAGCAGGAGCGTTGCGAGAGTCCCGAGATCCTGGTCGGTCGAAATGCGCAGCGAACCAGCGGGGAACGTCTCGCGATGTTTCTCGGGAGTTGCATCCGCGCTGACGCGGACGTGACCCTCGAATTGCGCCGTCGCGTATTTCGGCTCCGCGAAGCGGTACATCGTCACGTCGACTTCGCGCGGCGCGGTGATGCGTTCGTACTTGATGCCGTGCGTATCGAGGACGGTGATGACGTCGCGCCATGACGGCGGAATCCAATACGCTTTCGGACGGGTGACCATCGCAGTCACTTCGGTCGCTTTTCGCAGAGGCGCGCGCGTCGTTGCCGGTTGGCCGAGCCATTCGATGCGCACGCCGCCGCTGATTGGCGAGAGTGATTTGCGCGATGCGACGCCGAGAACGTCCATCTGTTCGGGCTCGGTATCGGGGACGCGCCAGGCGATCGGGATCGACTTCGCGCGACGTGCGCGCTCGGTCTGCGTCGCGCTGCGAAGGGCGGCGCCATCGCGCGCAAGCGTGCGCAGGATCTGCTCGAGGAAGACGTACGTCCCGAGCACGCGCTGGTCGTACGGCTTGAGCGAGTGGTTCTCGACGAGGATCGTCGCCATGTGGCGCGCGTCGCCGTAGCCGTGCGAGAGTCGCGGATCGGTCTGACCCTCGACGACGCCGCTGGCCAGCGGATCATCCGTGAAGATGAGCAGGCCGGGGATGTGTCCCATTTTGGCAAGCGCACCATCAACAGAAGGCCGGATCTTCTCATCGAGCCACGTCGCGATCGATGGTGAGAAACCCGCGGTTCCGTTCCAGCCGTACGTGATGTCGTATTGATAGTCGGCGCCGTCTGTGACGTGCAGATCGATGTAGAGGTCGGGCTGCCACGTGTCGATCGCGCGGATCATCGCGCGCATCTCCGCCGCATCGGCTTTCATGTAATCGCGATTGAGATTGAGGTTCCGCGCGTTTGTCCGCCAGCCGCCTTCTTCGGGACCGCGTTGATTGATGCGCGTGAAGCGCGAAAAGCGCTCGTGTCCGTCGACGTTGAAGATCGGGACGAAGAGAAAGTTCGCGCCGTCGAGCAGATCTTTCTTTGTGCCGCGCACCGTGATGTCGCGCAGGAGCATGAGACCCGCGTCCTTGCCGTCGATCTCGCCCGAGTGAATGCCGGCTTGCGCGAACAGAGTCGGCTTGTTGCTCTTGCGCAACGCTTCCGGCGTGAACGCGCGATCCTTCGATGCAATCACCATCCAGACGTCGCGTCCTTCGTCGCTCTTGCCGATCGAGATCATCCGCAGCTGTGGCGATGCGGCGACGAGTCGCTTCAGGTACGCGACGGTCTCGTCATAGCGCGGCGTCGTGCGCAGCTGATCGCGTTCCGAAGGCGTGATCCACGGGTCGGTCGCCGGCACCATCAACGCGCGGCTCGCGCCGTTCCAAGGGATCGCGGGCGGCAGAGGAGCAGTCTGGGCGGAGGCGAGAGTGGCGGAGAGGAGAAGCGCCGTCAACATGACGGAGGTTCATAGCACAAGCTCGGCATCGCGATCGACCGCAAACAGTCGCCACTCTCCCGCAATCCCTGCCAGCGCATGAGTCCCGCGATCGTGAAATCGGAGACCTGACCCCGCAACGAGATCCTTCACGGTGCCGGAAACCAGCACCTCCTCGGGTGCGGCTGCATCGGCGACCTGTTCGCAGATTTGCGGTGCGACACCGGCGATCGCGGATCCGCCGAGCTCACATTCGCCCGTGTGCAGGCCGGCGCGGATGCGGATCCCGAGACGGCGCGCGTACTCGATGATCGCGACCGCGCAACGCACCGCGCGCGCGGGTCCATCAAAGATCGCAATCGTGCGGTCCCCGATCGCATGAATCTCGCGTCCGCGGAACCACTCCATCTCTTTGCGCATGTGGGCGTGCAGGCGTCGCAGGATCTCGGGTCGATGCTCGCTCTCGACGAAGCGCGTGACGAGCACCGTGGCGAGGACGGTGTCGGGCTGGGGGCGATGACGAACGCCGGTCAGAAACTCTTCGACCTCGCCGAGGATCGAGTCCTGATCGCCGACGAACGGGAGGTGATCGGCGCCGGGCAGTTCGACGTACTTCGCTCCCGGAATGCGACTGGCGACGTAGCGTCCTTCCTCGCGCTTCAGGCATTGATCGTCCGCGCGATGAATCACGAGAGTCGGAACGCGAATCGACGGCAGCACGTGACGCACGTCGATCTCGGAGTTCATCTGGGTTAGCGCGAGTGCGGCGCCGGGGCTGGCCCCCATCCGCAGATACGTTGCCACCAGTCGCGAAACACGGGGTCATGCGCGACGCCTGGCGCGCGGTCTTCGACGCCGACCGGCTTGCCCCACCGGCGATTGGGACGCGGACGGCGATACGGACCTCGGCGTCTATCGCGCGTCGACAGGAGAGTTTTTTCTCAAGAGGAGACTGACCCCGCGCGACGTCACGATCACGTTCAATTTCATCGGAGAGCCGGGCGACCGTCCGGTGATCGGTGACTGGGACGGCGACGGCTTCGACACCGTCGGCGTCTTCCGCGATAACGGGGCCACGCCTCCGGTCTTCTTTCTCACGAATGCACACGTCGTCAACACGTTCGGGAAGGTCGACATCCAGTTCTTCATCCCGGACCTTGCAAGCGAGGGCAGCATTCCGGTCGCGGGTGACTGGGATGGTGACGGCGTCGACACCATCGGATTCTATCGGCCGGAGCCGGACCGATGTTTCCGTTCGGTAGTTTCGGTGATCGCCCGTTTGCGGGCGACTGGGACGGCGATGGTGTCGATGGCGTCGGCGTGTTCCGATTCACGGACCGAGTGATGCGTCTGACGAACAATCTCGGGGTCAGTGCTCTCGTGTTTCGCTATCCCGAGCTCGGCGACATACCGGTGGCTGGGAACTGGGACGCGCGACGATAGCGGCGGCCGCTACTTCATCCGCTCCGCGTTCCGCTTGAAGATCGGCAGGTTCGGATCGTTTGTCTCCGCGCCGATCTTCGAGGCCTGCTCATAGCTCGCGCGAGCCAGATCGCGTTGTCCGGCTTTCTCGTAAGCCTCGCCGAGGCTGTCGTGGACGTTGGCCGAGTTCGGGAAGAGGGCGACGTTGGTGCGCAGGATTTCGATCGCCTCGCTGGTGCGATTCGCTTGCAGCAGGCGATAGCCGAGGACGTTGGTGAGATTTTCGGGGACGGGGATCGTGTAGCCGACGCGCGTCGAGAGCTTCGCGTAGTGCTCGACCGCGCGTGCGTGATCGCGCTTCGCATCGGAGCTGTCGTCGGGCACCGTGAAATGCCAGGGCGCGAAGACTTTTCGCAGCGCGGCGTAGTGGCTCGGCATCACCAGTGAACCGTGGTCTTCATCGGGGAAGTGGATGAACTGCGCGTCCATCCCGCGCGGTTTGCGCGTGCGGACGAGAGTCCGAAAATCCTCGAACGCGACGCGCAGCAATTCGCCTTCATCGCCGACGGTCACGACGAGCGTCGTCGTGAAATTGCGATCGACTTTCGTGAAGAATTCGCCGCCGCGCCGGAACAGATAGCGGTTGTCCCATGGCAGGCTCGGGCTGACGGAGATCCAGGCGTCGAACAGTTTCGGTCGCGTGAAGAGACCGTGCAGCGCGAAGAGTCCGCCGAGGGAATGGCCGCCGAAGACGCGGAAATTCTGCGTGCGATAGCGCGCGTCGATGGTCGGGATCAGCTCTTTCTCGAAGAAGTCGAGGAACTTGTCGGCGCCGCCGGTTTCGCCCGCGCGATCTTTCACTTTGGTTGGGGTCAGGTCCCGCTGGCGGTCGGTGTTGACGACCGCGACGATGATCGCCTGCGGCATGCGTCCTTCGCGTGCGAGGAAGTCGACGCTGGCGGCGGTGTGTCCGAGGTGCGCGTCGCCGTCGGTGAGGTAGATGACGGGATAGCGGCGGTCGCCCGCCTTGTACGAAGGCGGGGTGCGCACGAGGACCATGCGCGGTTCGCCCATGATCTTCGAATCCATCCGCAGCACTTCGGGCTCGCGGGTATCGACGGTTTGCGCGCTGAGGGAGGCAGCGAGCATGAGGAGAACGGCAGCCGTGACGATCCTTCGCATGCGCCGGATTGTAGGATCGGGAAGGAGGGGAGAAGTTACCGGGCGGGAACTCCCTGTGAACAAAATGAGAGCGACGGAGTTGCTATTCGAGGGATGCCTGTTGTCCGGCCTCGGCAAGAGACGATCGCCGATTTCATCGCGATCGCCCGCGCGATCAATGTCGATCCCGGTCGTCTCTTCAGCGACGGCGAGTTAGTGATCGCTCTCGAAGACCTTCGCCACGCGCACACGGCGTCGCAGGAGATTCATCGAATCCTGGAAGGGTGGTTGCCAGGAGCGCAGACGGCCGCTGTTCCCACGCTGGTGCTTACCAGGGCACCGCATCGATACGACGCCGCGCCGGTTCGGGCGGCGGCGAATCCGAACGCTGAGATGGTGGTCGGTCGAGCTGGAGACGGAGCGGAAGCGCATTCTGGAATCGCGGCGCACGAATCATCGCGCGTGCGGTTGGCGACTCGATGGACGCCGGCGTCCATCCGATCAGGAACGGCGAGCTCGTTTACTTCAAGCCGACGCGTAGTCCGCGCACTGCGAACAACAAGGTTACGTTGGTCCGCGTCGACGACGTTCTGTATGTGAAGAAATTCGAGCAGAGCGGCAAGGTCATTCGCCTGGTCAGTACGAACGATCCCGACGTGATGCAACTCGACGCGCGAACGGCCAACTTGCAGATCTTCGGCATCCTCGTCGATCACGCGCCGGAACAATGAAGGAGTGCGGCGCGAGCCGCACTCCTTCAGCATGAATTCTTACTTTGAGAAAACGTCGTCCGCTTTCACGATGCGGATGCTTTCCGGTTTGATCTCCAGCTTGTAGTGGCCGATCACCTGGTCTTCTTCCGCGAGCTCCGGTTTCGGCGCGTCGTATTTGATCGACGACGGGCCGTCCGCGAGCAGCGTGTCGCGCAGGCCTTCCGCGTCTTTGGTGATGATCACGACGTGGAGGTTTTTGGCGGACAGGTACTTCCTGATCGCTTTGTTCACGTCGTCGCGCGTGAGTTTCGCGTACGCGGCGCGCATGGTGTCGACGTAGTCGCCGATGCCGTACCACCACGAATCGAGCGCGTAGCCGAGGCGCTGGTTCTGGTTCGACGTCAGCAGGTAGACGTTCTTCAGCAGGTAGTCACGCGTGTTGTCGAAATCTTCCTGCGAGAGACCGTTGTCGATCATCTTCTGCGTTTCGTAGAGCGCGATGCGCAGGGCCATCTGCGCGTTCTCCGGAACAACCGGACGAATCCACAGCTCGAAGATCTGCGAGCGGCGCGCGATGCCGGGGCTCGGGAAGAACTGGCCGCCCGGGCGATTGAAGAACTCGATGTACGCGTAGTCGCCGTAGTTGAGACCGCGCTGTTCGCGGATGCGATCGTAGAGACGTCCAGACGAAGCGCGATGCTCGCCGAGCCAGACTCGCGCGAGATTCAGCGCGGCGAAGTCGGCCGAGTTGCGCGTCACCGGAATCGGATGACCCATCGAGATCGCGGTCGCGCGCGTTTCTTTCTGAATGATCTCGACTTCGAGACCGGTCGGCGCGTCGCCTTTGATCGGGGTCAGACCCGCGAGATTGGTCTCTTCGCTGCCGCCGCCGAGGGCGCGGAGGTCGCTCGTGAGACGCTCGACGAGCGTGGCCGGGTAGTCGCCGGAAAGACCGACGACGACATTCGACGTGTTGTATTTCTCATCGACGAATTTCTTCACATCGTCGAGAGTGATCGACTCGAGGCCGGCGATCGTGCCGAGGGTCGTGTGTCCGTACGGCGTGCCGTTGAACACGATGTTCTGCAGCTGCTCTTTGCCCAGCTCTTCCTCGTTGTTGTTGCGGAGGTCCTGCTTGAGCGTGTTGATCTGCTGGTCTTTGAGACGCTGGAAGTCTTCCTCGCGGAAGCCCGGCGTGAGGAGCTGCGGCAGCGCGATCGTAAGGAAGCGGTCGAGGTTGTCTTTGTGCGCGACGCCGGTGAAGGTCGTCATCTCTTTGTCGACGAGGCTGAAGAACGCGCCCGCCAGCGGATAGAGAGCCTTGTTGATCTCGTCGATCCGCATATCGCGCGAGCCACCCTCGGTAATCATCTGAGCGGCGAGCTGCGCCAGGCCTTCTTTGCCTTTCGGATCGCTGCCCGCGCCATTCGTGAAGAGGAACTTCACCATGACGTTCGGCAGGACCGATTTCTGCTCGATGAATTTGATGCTGACTTTCTGCTCGGATTCCGGCGCGACCACCGACATCGCGTCGACGGACGGCAGCTTCGCCATCGGCTCGCCGAGAGAGGTCTGGGAGAGCGTGGTGACAACGAGATTCTTGTCGGTGAGGTATTGCTGCGCGGCCTTCCGGATCTCGTCGGGACCGACGGTCGCGAGCGCGCGGTAGTACTTGTTGATCGTGTCGAACGAGCGCTCGAAGTGCGCGAAGCTGGCGACGGTCGAGGCGATGGCGTCGGTGTTATCGAGACCGCGCACGAAGCCATAGCGCGAGTTCGATTTCGCGTCCGCGACGCGTTTCGCGTCGAGCTTCTCTTTGCGCAGTCCGGCGAACGTCTCGAGGAGCTGATCGCGGACGTAGACCGCGTCCTTCGGATCTTTCACGCGCGCGAAGACGGTGAAGAGCGTCGGATCGACATTCGGTCCGCCGAAGAAGAACAGCTGATCGACTTTCTGCTCCTGTTCGACGAGGCGCTTGTAGAGATCGGAAGTCTGGCCGAACGACAGATCGAACATCGTGTCGAACGCTGCCTGATCGTTCATCTGCAGCGCGGCCGGTCCGTGGAACGCGACCGTGACCCACGGAAGGGTCGGCGAGGTCCACGGCACGTGCGCGTAGATCGGGCCTTTGTGCTCGGTCTCCTGCGGGATGTCGACGTTGAACGTGCCGCGCTCCCAGCTGCCCCAGTATTTTTCGATCAGCGGAATGACGCTCGCCGGATCGACGTCGCCGGCGACGATGATCGTGACCTTCTCCGGCCGGTACCAGCGGCTGAAGAACGTCTTTGAATACTCGAACTGATTGGGCATGTCCTCGATGTCTTTGATGAAGCCCATCGTGGTGTGCTTGTAGGTGTGGGTGTTGTACGCGGCCTCGCGCTGGACTTCGAGGATCTTGCGGATCGGGCTCGCCGAGTTCTTGTTGTACTCGCCCAGCACCGCCCGCGCCTCGGTCTTGAAGGCCGCTTCCTCGTACGAGAGGTTCCTGAAGCGGTCGGCCTCGATCTCGAGGATCTTCTCGAGGTCTTCCTTCGCGAACGTGACGTGATAGTTCGTCAGGTCGTCCGACGTGTACGCGTTCTGGCGCGCGCCGGCCTTGGTGATGATCGCGTTGTAGACGTCGGGCGGATACGCCTTCGTGCCGCGGAACATCATGTGCTCGAAGAAGTGCGCGAAGCCGGATTTGCCGGGCTCGACTTCATTACGGGAGCCGGTCTGCACCGGGATCTGCAGCGAGACGAGATTGGGGAAGCCGGTCGGGACGACGATGATCTTCAGCCCGTTGGCGAGAGTTTTCTCGGTGGCTTTGAAGGGGAGGATGTCGCTCGTGGTGGTGCCGCCCTGCCCGAATGCAGAGACCGGCAATACGAGCGCGCAGAGGACAGCCGTCAGTGCTCTTGAACGGAACATAGTTCTCCTTGTTGATCGAGATGAAGGTGTTGCTGGTTACTGGTTGCCGGTTCAAGGTGCATTGCCGCAAGACCGGCACAACCCTGCGCTGCTGTACAACGAACCAGCAACCGGAAACCAGCAACTGATTTTCAACGAGTGAGGAGCTCGTTCGCTTCCGCATCCGGGATGTCGATCGGACCTTCTTTGAGGTCCTCCCGGATGATGAGGTCGAGGAACAGCTCGCGGACGCCATTACGGCCCTTTTCGCGATAAACGCGGCGGACGTCGGAAGGTTTCAGGCGGATGCCGCTCATCGTCTCCAGGTACTGGCAGAAGACGACCGCGCGTGAACGGAAGGAAACGACGAGGATGAGCAGAAGCACGCCCGCGAAGAGGAGCGGCATCGCAGCGGACATGTTCTCGAGCGCAAACAGATTTTCCATCGGACCAGGGAAATCGTAGCACGACGCCCGATGACGCTGGAACGTCGGACGAGGGGAGTCGCAGAGTCTCAGAGTCTCAGAGTCTCAGAGTCTCAGAGAGGGTGGCAGGCACCTCCTTCGAAGACTTTGAGCCTTTGCGTCCGCGAGGGAGTCGCAAAATCGCAAGATCGCAAATCTCAAAGAGGTCGGCAAGGACCTCCTCTGAGACTCTGCGACTCTGAGACTCTCCCGTCCCCCGCCCCCGGTCGGCACCGTTCCTGAATCCCCGCCACCCGGGAGGAGTCAGCATGTCAGAAGAACGCTATGAGCCGGTCTCGTGCGATTACCACGACCAGCTCGAGGCTGCCGCGATGCATCGCAATCAGGTGGAGCTGGAGTTCGAGCTCGATGGAGTTCCGCAGACGGAGAAGGGGCGCGTCGAGGATGTCTATACAGCCAACGGCGCGGAGTTCGTTCGTTTCGCTTCGGACACAGGTTCGATCGAGATCAGGCTCGACCACATCATCTCGATGAAAGAGTGAGATACCATTTCCCGCAATGCCAAAGATCCTGTTCTACGCCGGTACCGTGGTCTGCTTCTTCCTGGCTCTGATGAGCGCGGGTGAGTTGACGCACGAGGTGCGCGGTTCGGGACTGGCATTTGCCGCGTTGCCGGAAACGCCGCGCGCGGCGGGAGCGATTTTCGCGTCGCTCGCGGCGGGGCTGGCCATCGCGGCGTTGTTCCTGCGCATGGCCGCGTTACTCGCGGCGCGGAATCTGTTCGCGGCATTCGTTGCTGTCGTCGCGGTCAGCTGCGCGACGGCCACGCTCGTCGCGGTCGTGCTCGTGCAGTGGCGGTTGACGACGGTCGGCGGCTCGCAGCTCGCCGAGGTGCATCTTGCGGCGCTGATGGTCCTCGGATTTTTTGTGTCGCTCAGCCTGCTCACATTGCGCCCGTACTTCAGCATTCAGGCGAGCCGCTTTCTCTCCGCGCTGGTGTTCTTCCCGTTGCCGCTGTTTGCGTTGATGCTCGCGCAGGAGATGTTCGTCGCGGCGTCGCCGGCTCCGTTGCCGCTCGCGTCACCGGCGTCGGGCGTGTACTTCGGCGTGTTGTCGCTGCTCTTCTTCTCGATTGCGGTGCACTGCATCCGCCATCGCCATCTCTTCCTGGAGATGACGAACCTGCGCGAGCTACTGGACACTCGAGTCGATCCGGCTGCCCGTCATGGGCGACCGATCGGGGGAGTGGCGTTCGATTCGTAGAAAGAGCTCTCGTGCTTTCGCGCGCGAGACATTCCACGTTCGCCAGTCCGTCGAATGCTGACGCCACAGGAATCGTTCGAACACTTTCTCTCCCACGACGTCGCGATTCGCGAAGACCATTGGCGCCGCGTCATCGCTGAGCATCCGCGCGTATTGGTCGTCGAACGATCGTTTGCCCGCGCGCGTGCGCTCGATGTTGGTCTCGACGATGATGCCATCGGGATTGATGACATGCAGCGCGACGACGGCTGCGACGCCTGTTGCTAACGCGCCGATCGCGAATCGTTGCCTTCGTCCCGTGAGCACGGTGCAGACGAACCAGAGCAGCAGCACTGCGAGCCAGATCATGAACGCGGTCGTGTAGAAGCGCAGCTGCGTGAGGCCGTACTCGTCGCGATAGAGCTCCATGCGATGGAACGCCGACGCGGCGATGATGAACACGAGCGTGACCTGCAGCGCCGCGAGACCGCGGAAGAGTGCGAAGCCGCGTTCTTTCGTGACGAGCCATTCGAGCATCAACAGCATCGGCACGATCAGCGCGACGACCCATACGAGCTCGAAGAATCCGCGCCGCGCGTATTGCGCGAGCTCGGCCGGCGCCGCGCCGAAGAAGTAGCGGAACTGCACGGCGACGAAAAGCGCGAAGAGAATGTTGAGCAGGGCGAGCGCGAAGTTCGTCTCGGCTGCGGGGAGGGAGAGCGCGGGAGGTGCACTCGGCCGCGGCATCGGACCGCTGAGCGCGAGGCTGCGCAGGAATCCCGCGCAGAGGACGGTCGCGATCGCGGTGACGATCAGATGTTGAACGGCCTCGCCCGGATCGAAGACGAGGAGATCGCGCAGCACGCGTCCGAACGTCGGATCGGCGGACGCGAGCAGCGATCCGAAGATCACCAGCATTGGCGCGGCGATGAGCGTGCCGCGTGCGGCGATGCCGAGGCTGCGGCCGCCGACGTGCGGCATGCGGCTCCAGGAGAGATCGCGGAAGATCAGCTGCGGCAGACCGATGACCATCTGCGCGCCCGTGACGATGATCCCGCCGGCGATCTCCGCGAGGCCGGCTGCCGCGAGACGCACGCCGCGCGCTTCGAGCGCGATCATTGGCAGGAAGAGCAGGAGCAGGAGCACGTCGAGCGTGACCAGCGTGTCCGAGTCGCGCCACAGGATGCCGGTCGCGGCGAGGAGTGCGCAGATCATCGGGAACCATGCGACGCGTCCCGAGCAGTAGCGTGCCGCCGCGCAGAACAGCACCGTCCAGAGCAACGCACTCACTCCCCACGGAATCCATCGCAACAGCAGATCGCCGGCGATGCCGAGGACGAGGGCAGCGATAGCGATGGTGACGGCGGTGCGGTGATGGTCCGGAATCGTGGTGTCGTACATGGAAGTGCTTGTCATTGTAAAGTGCATACGGTTCGCAGAGCGGGTGTGTTTCGCGGGTCGTGCGACAATCGCCGCCCCAAATGGTCGTCTGGAACCTCTTCTTTTCCACCATTCTGCTCCCGCTCGTTGCAATCGTGCTGCTGGCGCTGCGTTCGCGCCGGCCGTTGTCGCGCTGGCTCGCGACGCTGTTGCTTGCGTCGGGAGTCGTCGGATTCGGCGTGCTGGCCGCGCCGTGGGGCTGGTTCGGCGTGCCGCTGCGGTTCGCGATCATCGCGTTGTTCGGGCTTGCGGTGCTGCTGTCGCTGCTTCGCAAACCGCCGGCGGACGATCCGAATGCACCGCAGACGAGCGGTGTGCGCATTCTGATCATGTTTCTCGTCGCCATGTTTTTCGGCAGCGTGGCGATCGGCGTGTTGCGCGCGCATCGCGTGCCGTCGGGTGCGATCGACGTCGGGTTTCCGCTGACGCGCGGTTCGTATCTCGTCGCGCAAGGTGGAAGCGAGCCGGCCGCGAACTATCACGCGCAGGCGCCTCCGCAGCGCTACGCGGTCGACATCGTGAAGCTCTACGGGACCGGCATGCGCGCGCGCGGCATCTATCCGAATGACGCGGCGCGATACGCGATCTTCGGAGACGCGGTTGTGAGTCCGTGCGACGGCGCCGTGATCGCAGCAGTCGATGCATTTCCCGATGCCGCACGAATCTCGATCGACGAGAAGAACGCCGCGGGCAATCACGTGATCGTGCGTTGCGGCGATGCCAGCATCACGATCGCGCATTTGCAGCGCGGCAGCGTGAGCGTGCGCGTCGGAGCGCAGGTCAAGCGTGGCACGCCGATCGGGCGCGTCGGCAACTCCGGCATGTCCACGGAGCCGCATCTGCACGTACACGCGGAACGCGACGGCGTCGCCGTGCCGCTGCGATTCGACGGACGCTGGCTCGTCCGCAACGCCATCATTCGAAAGTGAGGATTGCCATGAATTCCGATCCGTTTCTGCAAGCCGCGATCGAAGAAGCCGAACAGGGACTCGCCGAGGGTGGGATTCCGATCGGATCGGTGCTCGTGCATCGCGGGAAGATTCTCGGACGCGGTCACAACCGCCGCATCCAGAACGGCAGTCCGACGTTGCACGGCGAGATGGACGCGCTCGAAAACGCCGGTCGCCAGCCCGCGAACGTCTATCGCGAGAGCGTGATCTACACGACGCTGTCGCCGTGCTCGATGTGCTCGGGCGCGATTCTGCTGTACGGGATTCCGACCGTGATCGTCGGCGAGAACCAGACGTTCATGGGCGAGGAAGAGTTGCTGCGCTCGCGCGGCGTGCTCGTCGACGTGCGCGAGGACGAGAGGTGCATCGCGATGATGACGCGCTTCATCGAAGAGCAGCCGCAGCTCTGGAACGAAGACATCGGCGAGTGATCAATACACTGCCGCGTCGTTCTAGTGGAGTGTATTCGCTGAATTGGGACCACCTGGCTTGGTATCGACGCCGCGAGCTTCGCCGGGCCGACTCGACGTAGTCACCGCTAGGCCTGCGTCGGCGCGTCTCGCTCAC
>DASYLL010000193.1:0-6767 GCA_036009605.1 Thermoanaerobaculia bacterium
GTGAGGCCGAACGTGTTGTAGTACTCGCGCAGCGACGGGAAGCTGAGCTTTCCCTGCCGCTCGAGCTGGATGCGCAGCATCATCACGACGTCCGCGCCTTCGATCGCTTCATCGAGGCTGTGCACGACGCGCACGCCCATCTTGTCGATTTCGGCTGGCAGCAGAGTCGGCGGCGCCGCGACCGTGACGTTCGCCTTCATCTTCGTGAGCAGATGAATGTTCGAACGGACGACGCGCGAGAACTTGATGTCGCCGACGATGGCCACGTTCACGCCCTGCAGACGGCCGAGGCGTTCGCGGATCGTGAAGGCGTCGAGGAGCGCTTGCGTCGGGTGCTCGTGCGCGCCGTCGCCGGCGTTGATCACGGCGATGTTGGGATAGCGATCCGCGAGCATCTTCGGCGAGCCGGGATGCTTGTGGCGGATGACGATCATGTTGGGATGCATGGCCACGAGGTTGTCGGCCGTGTCGATGAGCGTCTCGCCCTTCTCGACGGCGGATCCCGAGGCTGCGAAGTTGAGGGTGTCGGCGGAGAGGCGCTTCTCCGCGATCTCGAACGACACGCGCGTGCGCGTCGACGCCTCCATGAAGAGATTGATGACCAGCTGCCCGCGGAGCGCCGGGACTTTCTTCACCGGCCGCTCACTGACTTCCTTGAACCCCTCCGCCGTATCGAGAATCAGCGCGATCTCTTCGGGAGTGAGGTGCTCGATGCCGAGGAGGTCTTTGCTTTTCAGAGTGGAGGATTCGGTGCGCATCGGGCGGGGGCGGGTCTTAGAGTCGTAGAGTCGTAGAGTCTTAGAGGAACTACTCGCGAGTGCGGCGGTTCTCCTCTAAGACTCTAAGACTCTAGTCCTCTACGACTCTCACTTCTCCATGATCAAAACTTCATCCTCCCCATCCGTCTCGACGAGCTTGACCTTGATCACCTCGTCGGCGTCGGTGGGGACGGTTTTGCCGATGACGTCGGCGTGGATGGGAAGCTCGCGATGACCGCGGTCGATGAGGACCGCCAGCATCACCTGCTTCGGGCGGCCGAAGTCGATGAGGGCATCGAGCGCGGCACGAACGGTGCGGCCGGTGTAGAGCACGTCGTCGACGAGGACGATGATCTTGTCGTCGATCGGCTCGGGAAGCTTGGTCGGCTTCACGACGGGCTGCGGCGCAACGGTGGTGAGATCGTCGCGGTAGAGCGTGATGTCGAGGATGCCGAACGGCACGGCCTGTCCTTCCATCTGTTCGATCTCTTTGGCCATTCGCTCGCCGATGGGAACCCCGCGGCTGCGGATGCCGACGATCATCAGATCGTCCAGCCCGCGGTTCTTCTCGACGACTTCGATGGCCATCCGGCGAATCGCGCGGTTCATCCGCGCGCTGTCCAGCAATCGCTTCTTTACATTCATAGTTTTGCAACCAATAGGGATTTGCTCAATTCGCAGGTCTGCGAAGCGCGCGGGAGAATATCACGGGAATCCGTCGAGGATCGGATGGCCTGCAACCTGCAGCCTTCGCAATCGTGATGGTTGCCGCCACAAGACCGAAGGTGCTGCTCGTCGAGGACAACGCGGACGTGCGCCGGTTGTACGCGATCGGGCTCAACCAGCGCGGCTTCGAGGTGAAGCTCGCGGCGAACGGGGCCGAGGCGGTGGATCGGGTGGCGACGGAGCGTCCTGATCTGATCCTGCTCGACTGGTTGATGCCGCTGATGGATGGGCGCGAAGTCGTAGCACGGATCGAGTCGAGAGAATCGGACTCGGCCATCGACATCATCGTCATCAGCGGACAGCCTGCGCCGAGCGAGCTTCCGGCGCGGGTGCGGTCGTGGCTCACCAAGCCGCTGACGGTGGATGAGCTGGTGTCGGAAATCGGCCGCAACCGGCAAGTAAGCTAGAATCGCCCGCGAATGGCCAAAATCTTCTTCGTCGGCCTCGACGGCGCGGAGAAAAGCTACCGGTTGCAGACGCATCGTCCGTTCACACTCGGTCGGGATCCAGGCAACGACATCATCCTTCGCGATCCGAAGGTGTCGCGCCATCACGGCGAGATCGTGTTCGAGCGAGGCTTTTTCGTGCTCCACGATCTGGCGAGCGCAAACGGTACGTATGTGAACGGCAAGCGCATCCGCGTGGCGCCGCTGACGCACGGCGCGCGCTTGCGCATGGGCAACACGTACGGACGCTTTTCCGAGGAGCTGCCGACGGAGTCGGAAGCGGCGCCGATGGCCGCGGCGGAGCCGTTCGATCAATCCGTTCCTCCCACCGAGGATCTGAGTGCGCTCGACATCATGCCGACGTCGCAGATCGATCGGTTGCAGACCGTGCCGCACGAGAAGCTCGACCCCGCGGTGCTAAAAAAAAAAGCGGAATAGAGGACGACGAGACGGCAGCGATCGTCGAGTACGAGCCGCCGACCGAGCCGTACGTTCCTCCGCGACCTGAGCCACCGCCACTGCCGGAACCGCTGAAGCTCGAAACGAATCCGGCGTTCATTCCTCCGCCTCCCCCACCTGCGAAGCCGGCACCACCATTGCCTGTAGCGCCGGCGATGCCCCTCGGGCCATTCGCGCAGACGCGCTATCGCTTCACCACCGGTTTGCGCGCGGGCGAGGTCGCGAACATCCGCGGCGAGGAAGGACAGGTGCTGCTCTCGTATCGCAGCTTCGCGAGCGTGGTTGGCGTCATCGCCGCACTCGTCTCCGGCATCGTGACGGTCGCGGGGATCGCGGCCGTGCTGTTTCTCTTCGCGGAGAACTCGCCCACACGCGCGGTCGTGGCGCTCGTGCTGACGCTCGTCTTCGCGTTCGTCATCGCGTTGCTCGTGCCGCGCATCAACGTGACGCTGTACGACGAGCACCATCCCGCGCTCACAATCTCGCAGCGATCGCTGCATCCCGGCCTGAGCTACGTCATCGCCGCCCCCAACGGCACCAACCTCGGCGAGCTCCGCAAAGGCGCATTCTCGCGGCTCGGACGCCATCGCTGGTCGATCGTGCAGGACGGCCGCGTCCTCGCCGAAGCAACGGAAGAGTCGTGGAGCCGCGCGATGCTGCGCAAGCTCCTCGGCAAATTCAGCCGCCGCTTCGAAACGAACTTCCGGATCACGTACGGCGGCCTGGAAGCGGGACGCATCCTGCGACGCCCCGATGAACAGGGCGTGATGGATGTGCTGGAACTGACGAACGACGCGCTCGATCGAAGGGTGGCGGTGGCGTTGGCGGTTGTGATTTTGGGAAGAGAACCGTGAGTTTGTTGCTGGTTACTGGTCGCTGGTTCAAGGTCGTTCATTGTCAGGGAACGCGTGCGTCTCACGGCGAATCACCTTGAACCAGTAACCAGCAACCAGCAACAGATTCACTGCATCTGCGCCACATCCACTCCCGAATAGTAGTGCCGCAGGATCCGATCGAACGTCCATCCGCGGAACGCCATCCCGTACGCGCCCACCTGACACATGCCGGTGCCGTGGCCCCAGCCTTTGCCGTAGAACGTGTAGCGATCGACGCCGTCGGCGTCGCGCGTCTTGTCGTACACGAACAGGTTATCGGGCACGTTGAGCGACCAGCGGATCGGGAGACCGCGGAGCATGAATTTGCGTCCGCCTTCGGCCGTGACTTCCAGTTCGGAGATGCGTTTTGCGGCGTCGATGGTGACGGGGCGGATGTCGACGAGTTGCGTGATCGGCTGGCGGCGATTGATGGTCGGCACGAGCTCGTCGGCGCGATAGCTGCGCGTCCAGTTGGCGAAGCTCGAGGTGCGATCGAACGACGCGCCGTCGTAGTTCGCGAGCACGATCGCGGCGACCGGCACTTTGCCGGGCGAGAGCACGATGGTCATGCGATCGCCGACGAGGATCGGCACGTTCGCGTACTCCTGAAAGCGATCGCCGAGTCTGCGGAAGATCGGGATGCCCGCGGGCAGCGTATGCGCGGATGTCTCGCCTTTCTGTTTGAGCGTGACGCGTCGTCCGTCAAGCTTCAGGATCTTTCCCTCGGCATTCGAGAGCACGTTGTGCTCGCGCACCCACGAGAGCAGCAACGCGTACAGCTCGAGGCGCGGCATCGGCTGCGCGAGCGAGACACGGTCGATGTACTGCGTCGGCTCGATGCCGTACTTCGTCAGGAACGACGCGACGAGGTACTGCACCGCGTCGGGATTCTGCGTCTGCGGGAAGTAGTAGCGCCGATCTTCCGGCATCGTCAGCGTCCTGCCCGCTTCATCGATTCCGGTGATCGCGGCGAGATATTCGAGCACGTCGCCGCGACGCGATGACGCGGGCAGCGGCTGATTCATCTCCGTCCAACCCGCGAGACGCAACGCGGCAACGGTTGCCTGCGCGACGTCGCGCGCGCTCCAGCTCTGTGGTTCCGGAAGATTCGCGAGCGCGGCGAAGATGCGGCCGTCAACCGACTCTTCATCGAGCACGCCGCTGTCCGCGCGGCCGGCGAGCGACAGCATCTCCAGCTCGGTGCACTTCACGTGTTTGAGATGGCGATCGTTGCGGCCGGGGAACATCGTAGCGACATCACTCGTCTCGCCGCCGCACGTCGAGGTGTAGAGCGTGTCGACCGGCTTTCCGTCCATCATGACGACGAGCCCCGCGGTCTCACGCACCGCGCGCGTCGACAGCTCGTGCTCCGCGGCGAAGCCTTTGTACGCCTGACAGGCGGGGCCGGGGCAGATGTCGTAGCCCTCGCTGTCGAACTGCCGCAGATTCTTGAACGCGTACGTGCGTGCCGCAACGGCCTGCGCTTTCAGCGCTTCGACTTCGTCATAAACCGACGGTCCCATCTCCGCGGGGACGACCCCATAGAGGTACTCCTCGAAGTTCAGCTCGTTGACGACGTTGATCAACCCGCGCGCGTTGATGACGAGACGCGCCGACGAACGGTACGGTTGCTTGTCGATGACCAGCGTGTCCGCGGTGACCGGCAGGACCACGAGCGACGGACCGTCGAACGTCGCGCGATCGCCTTCGTCATCGACGATGGTGATGCGCTTCTCGAACGTCTGATCGGACGGGCGCCGCACGATCAGCAGGTCTTTGCCGTAGCCGCGCTCCGTGAGATTCGCGCGCGCCGGCGTGGCTGTCTCCGACGATTCGAAATCGCCGGCGATGACTTTGTACTGACCGTTGGCAACGTCGAACACCGTGTCCACGCGTAAGCCGGTTTCGGTACGGATCTTCTCGACGAGCGTCTGCGCGCTCGACTGATCGGAGATCGCGCTCACCTGCACCGCGAAACGCACCGGCGCATTCGCGAGCGGCGCCGTCGCGGTGAAACCGCGGCGCAGGCGCGACGGACCTTTGTCGGTGACGAGAAAGTAGCCATCGGTCGTGCGCGGAAACGCGATCGTCGATTGATCGCTCAAAAGTCCGACGCGGATGCGCGGCTCTGCGATCGCACGCGGCCCCGACGAGACCGGCGTGAGCGCGTTCGGCGATCGCGCGGGACTCGGCGTCGACGTCGGTGTGGGTATCGGGATTGGTGTCGTGGGAACCGCTGGCGTCGTCGCACACGCGGTCAGGAAAGCGAAAAGGACGAGGAGGAAAGAAGAACGGCGCATGGGTCTCCGCAACAGCAAAAAAAAAGCCCCCGCGGTCGGAAACCGCGGGGGCGTGTGGTCAATGCAGAGTCAACGTTACGGCAGGATGAGGCGGATCACGACGCGACGGTTGCGCAGACGGCCTTCCGCGGTCGTGTTGTCGCCGACCGGGTCAGACGTGCCGCGGCCTTCGACGGTGATGCGCGACGGGTCGATGCCATGGCGCGTCACGAGGTAGTCGCGCACGGCTTCGGCACGACGGCGATCGAGATCGGCGTTCGGTCCGGTGTTCTCACGATCGTCGGTGTATCCGATGACCAGCGCCGTCGCGGACGGCTCCTGCTTCATGCGGAGCGCGACTTCGTCGAGGATGGCCTTGGCGATGTTCGTGAGACGTGCGGAGCCCGGCTCGAAGTGGATCTCGTCGGTCCGGATCTCCTGCGGAGCTCTCGGCGGCGTCACCGGCTCTTCCGGCGGAGGAACAGGCGTAGGCACGGGCAGCGGGGGCGGCTCCGGAAGCGGCGCCGGTGCTGCAGGCGGAGGCGCCGGGACGGCGAACGCCAGCGGCGCGAAGGTCAGGCCGACCAGGCCGGAAAGGCCGCAGTCGTCGAGCTCCGTGAAGCGGCACTCGTCGTTGTTGTCCATGAACTTGGCGACGTTCCAGCGCGCCGCGGCGCTGAGCGACCAGCCGCTCGTTCCGAACCAGTGACGAAGACCGCTCACCAGGAAGACCGGATTGTCAGGAGCGCGATCGCCGCCGGTGTACCAGACGGTGTTGACCTCGCTGACCCAGTTGGTGGTGCCGAAGCGCTGCAGCGGGATGTTCAGACCGGCGTCGAGGTGGAACTCGTTCGCGATCGAGACGTCGCCGATGGTGCTGATCGGATCGTCGCTCTCACGATCGCCGCGCGCGACGTATCCGGCAGACAGCGTGCCGATGCCGCGCGTGAGGTGACCGCCGATGCCGAAGTCGGTACCGCCGGTGGCGATGCCGGTGTCGTCATCGCCGGTCGGCAGGTCGACGAAAGCCGAGAGCGCGAAGCGCGTCGGGCTGTCGACAGGCGAGAGGCCGAACTTGGTGGCCAGGCGGATCGCGCCCATGCCGGTCTCGGTGAACTCGCCTTCATGGAGAAGTCCGTTGATGAATCCGACGCGATCGCCGCCATTGCTGACGATGCGATCCCACGGAATCATCGCGCTGATCTCCCAGCGATCCGTCAGGCC
>DASYLL010000194.1:0-10427 GCA_036009605.1 Thermoanaerobaculia bacterium
CCGATGAACAGCATCACGATCGGCGCGACCGTGAAAATGAGATCGCCCTGCAGGAGCACGCGCAGGTAGCGATTGCGCTCCAGCATCGCCGTCGTAGTGAACGAGAGCACCATCAGCAGCGGGCCCCAGAAGAAGAGCATCGTGAAGGCGATGATCTTCGGGCGATACCCGCGCACGCTGCGCACCTTCCAGATCTGATTGATCGCCCCTTCGACCGCGAGGAAGAGGCGGAACGCGATGAACATGAAGAGGATCGCGCCGACCGTCGACGCCGTCCCCGCGTTTTCCGTGAAGCGGCTGAGGTGATACGCGACCTGCGGCGACTGATACGGGATGACGGCGTTGAGGATCGAATCGATCTGCGCCGACGCGCCGGGAAACACACGCGAGTAGTACTGCTTGAGCTGATAGGTGAACGTGACGAGCAGCGGGATGAGCGAGAGCAGCGTCGTGTACGCAAGCGACGCCGCGCGCGAGCTGCCTTCGATGTTCCAGAACTCGCGCACGACTTCACGCACGAAGAGAAAGAACTCGACGATCGTCGCGCGTACGCGCTTCTGCCCGAACCCGTGTCTGCGGTAAACCAGCACCGCCGGATCGGTCAGCCACGACCAGACCAGATCCCTCGCCGACCTGAATTTGCCGACCCAACGCTCGCGCGCCGAAACCGGCCGCTGCTGTGGCGCCTCGCCCATGGGGAGAGGATAAACGCAATGGTCGCGCCCGGGACTCGCCAGGAGACGGTTTCCTTTCGGACTCCGTAACCGTCAAAACGAGAAGAGAGAGTCGTTCGTCAACCTATCGGCAAATTCGCAGCGAGTCTGAAAAGAGGTATCAGATGATCGTCCGTCGCGTTGGCATTTCCGCGGTCGTTCTTCTTGCGTTTCTCGGCCTTCCCTTCGGCGCCCACGCCGACTGCACCGCTCCTCCGACAGTCACTATCCAGGCGCAGTTGGACCAGGAGGGCATCGTCACCGGAACCGTCACTTACGGCTTCCCTGATACGACGGCCCAGGGCCAGAGATCTCTCCAGGTGACCGTGCAGGAACCTGGCGGCTCGGGCATCCTCGCCGGATTTTCGCCAGGTGACGCATCCGGCACGTGGCCATTCACACATGTGTCCTTTCGTGCAAGCCGTCCGGCACGTATGTCTACAAAGCGAAGGCGATCACCTGTGGATCGCCTTCGCTCATCACGGAAAACACCGATTCCGTGACTCTCACGACCATTCCGACGGTGAGCATCGACTACGCCGGCCCCGATGAAGAGGGCCACGGCACGGTCACTGTCGAATACGACTTCCCGAATACCTCGCAGCACACGCAGCGATCGCTGCAGCACCAGCTGTTCCGCTCGGACGGTTCCAGCGGGGCGGGACCATCATTACAACCCACAGATCAGCAAGGGACATGGACGTTCGCGTTCCCCATGACCTGCTATCCCACCGGAACGTATACCCACAAGATCACTTCGATCCATTGCAACGGGACCGTGACGACCGCAACCGCCATCGTCAATGTGGAGGCAGACCCCGAAATCACGGTCTCGCCCGCGGAGCCGGACGACGACGACAACATCGACCTGACCGTTACGTTCGACTTCCCCAATACAGATGCCTCCACGCAACGAAGCGTTCAGATCAGTGGCGAGAATGCAGGCGGCAGCGGAGTCATTGCGTCGTTTCAGCCCGACACGCAATCCGGCACACGGCAGTTCAACTACAACGTGGCCTGTGCTCCGCCAGGAACCATGACCTTCGTCGGAAAGGCGTGGAGCTGCGGCCGCGTCCCTCCCGCCGAGGATCGAAAGCCGGTGACGCTGGGTACGCCCAAGCCGAAGATCACCGTAACGTTGCGCAAAATAGGCTTCAACGCGACCACCGGGCAAAGCAACGTCGAGGCCCGTGTCGACTACGACATGGGCAAAGGAAGTACGAACTGGAACATCGGCGCCAAATTGCTGTCATGGACCAACGCCGACGGCCAGTTCTATCCCAACGATACCCTGCTGACGGAAGTGCCGACGACTCGAGTGGGCGTGCGGACCTTCTCGTTCTGGACGCCATCGGGCGCGCAGCAGGTGATGGTGCTCGGAACCGCTAATTCGTGTGCCGGACGAGGAACCCATGAAGCGTCCGTCGATTGCGGTTGCGAAGGAAACCAACAGGGCCCGGTGGGAACGGACGACCCGGTGTACTTTGCCGACGGAAACGTCCGCGTCACCGATGTCGATCCGCTTCCGCAGATTGCGGGCTACGGTCTGGTCCGGACTTACAACAGCAACGAACAGGTCGCGGGGTTGTTCGGCCGCGGATTCACCACTCTGTTCGACCGGCGGATGATCCTCAACAGCGACGGCAGCGAGCAGCTCGTCGCGTTGGTGCGCGAGACTAATGAGGTCGTCGCATTCCGAGGAAGTGGCAGTACGTTCCGGCAGACATGGCCGACAGCGCGCGGAGCATTCGGAACGCTGACGTATGACGTCGCAACAGCCACTTACCGGCATCGTGCAGCGGGCAGCAGCGAGTTGTCCGTGTTCCGCGCCAGCGACGGACGGCTCATCGCGATTCACAACATTCCGACGGGTCGCGAGGCACAGTTCGCATATGACGGTGCGGGACGGCCGCAGTCACTGACGGATTCATGGAGCGGCATCGCCTGGAATCTCACGATCGACACGCCGAACCGCCGAATCGCCTCCATTGCCGTGAGCGACCATCCCGCCCTTGTATGGAGCTACAACTACGACGGGACCGGAAACCTGCTCTCCGTCATCGCGCCTGGAAGCGCAACCTGGCGAACGTACGAGTACGCGTCGAATCGGATGACCGCCTCGCGCGACGCACTGAACAACCTGATCGAAAGCCACACCTACGATGCCGACGGCTTCGGCATCAGTTCCACCGGCCCGAGCGATGAGATCGCGAACATCGCCTACAACCTGCCCGGCTCGATCGCCAGTGAGCGTCTCACGCGTGTCACCTACAAAACCGGCGCAATTGCCGAGTATGCATTGAGACCGAAGGGAGGCGCGTGGAGAACAGTCCACGCCAGCGGAGGATGCGCGAGTTGCGGCGCGCATGACGGCACGTTCGTACGCGATGAGCTGGGACGCGTAGTCCGCGAACAAAGCGCCGATGGCTACATCACCGTGATCGCCTATACAGCCGACCGAGTCCTGTCGGAAGAGCGGCTCCTCAAACCAACCGGGTGCGACCCGCAGACCGACTCTCAGCAGTGCCGACTCGGGCAGGATGCGTTGGCAAGCGCGGAGTTGGAGGCAACCGACGCGACGTTCGCGGTCGCATACGAATACACCGATCCGCTATGGCCCGAGAAAGCGACTGTCGTGACGCGTCCGAGTGTCGGTGTCTCCGCGGAACAACGCCAGGACAACTACGTCTATCACCCGATTTCCGGCGCCGTCGCATCGGCCACCGTTTGCGGCTGGAAGCCAGGGATCTGGCATGTGAGGAGCGCACGACCCTCACCACGTTCTATGAAGGAGCCGGTCTCGCGCCGGCGTTCGATCCCGGCGGCGTATTTCAATCGCCATGGCTCGCGCTCCCGCAGCCTGCGCATCTCACAAAATCCGTGGACGGTCCGCGTGTCGATGTTTCCGACGTTAGCTCGTTCGTTTACTACCCGAATGATCCGTCCGTACCGGCGCTGCTGCGCGGCCACCTCGCTGCCACGAAGAACGCGGCCGGACACATCACCCGCTACGAAACCTACGACGTATTCGGGAACGCGACACGCGTGGTCGATCCGAACGGCGTGGCCTCGGAACGCACGTTCGACAATCTGGGCCGCCTGCTCACAACGACGATCAAAGCGATCCCCGGCTGCAACACAACGCTCGATGCGCTCTGCGCAAACGACATCACCACCATACTTGCCTATGCATCGATCACGGGCCCGCTGCTCATGGAGCAGCGACCTCGCGGTGGAGTGACGATCTTTGCCTACGACACCCGAGGACGCGTGTTCACCAGGACGCGCGGACCGTCGGTGAGTGATCTACGCGAGCGGACGGAATACACCTATGACGCGCTGACCGGAAAGAAGAGCCTGGAACGAACGCTGGCCTATGAAACCGGCACCTGGGTCGAGAAGCATCGGCAGTCCTTCGCGTACGACATTCACGCGCGTCTTCAGACCGTGACCCACGCTGACAATGCGACCGTTCACTACACCTACGATGCGGAAGATCGCGTGGCCACCATTCGCGATGAGAATCACGCCTCGCCGAACACAGCCTACAGCTACGACTCCGCCGGGCGACTCCAACGAGTTACACAGACCCTGACCGGCGCGCCTTTGAACACCATTCGCACGCTCTATTCGTACGACACCAGCGGCAACCTGACCGAGGTCACCGACCCGAACGGCAACGTCACGAGTTATGCATTCGACGACTTCGGACAGATGGCGTCGCAACAGAGTCCGGCCACCGGAACGACCGAATACGTGTACGATTCTTCCGGAAATCTGACGCAGATGACCGACGCGAACGAGGCGACGACGACTCGCGTCTATGACGCGCTGAGCCGCGTCACGAGCGCGACGTCCACACGTGGAGTGGAGACGGAGACCGTAGCGTGGTCTTACGACGATGCGACCGCCGGCCGTTTCGCCATCGGCCGTCTCTCGTCGATGACCGATCCGTCCGGCTCGACAGCGTATCACTATGAACGCCGCGGAATGCTCCGGCAGGAAACGAAAACGATCCTCGGCTCCACTTACGTCCAGAGCTACGCGTACGATGCGGACGGCAACCGAACCTCCATCGGCTACCCGTCGGGACGCGTCGTAACCTATGCCTTCGACGACTCCGGTCGCCCACTGTCGGCGACGGGAACGATGGGAGGACAGAACATGTCCTACGTCACCGCGGCAGCCTACCTTCCGTTCGGGCCGATGACGTCGCTGACGCTCGGCAACGGTGCGACGGAAACGCGGACGTACAACGCGCGGTACCTGCCGCTCTCCATTCAACTGACACACGCAGCGATCACCCTCGCTCACTACACCTACTCGAGCGATCCCGCAGGCAACATTACAGGCATCACCGATGCGATTCAGGCCGGTTACAACCGAACGTTCGGCTATGACGACCTCCACCGGCTGACGACCGCAAACAGCGGCAACAGCTTGTGGGGAACTGGTTCGTTTACTTACGACCGGATGGGAAACATGCTCACCGGCACACTCGGAGGTGTACAGCGGACGTTCACCCATCAGGGGACGACACCGCGCATCAACACCGCCACCGGCCTTGCGACGAACATGAGCTATGACGCGGCCGGCAACGAACTGAAAAGCCCGGCCGGCGATCCCGGAGCCGGCGATGCCGCGATCTATTCGCCGCGCAACCTCCTGCAATCGCAATTCGTGCGCTCCTATGACCGCTGCTTCGAGCAGTACGGCAGCGCGTGCATCCAACCTGACCCAGTCGAGGAATGGCGAACCAACGTCTACGACGGCCGCGGCCTCCGTGTGCTCTCGACCAAGATCATCGTCGCCCGAACCATCAGCATCGGCGATCCGGAACCGCAACCGGACGTCTATTTCTACACACCCGAACTGTCGATGCTGAACCTCGTCAGCACGACAACCGGTCGCACGGCCGACGTGATCTGGTTTGCCTCACGCCCCGTCGCCGACCACGGCTCCGGCACACCGCGCTACACACTCACCGATCATCTTGGCACCCCGATCCTGCAAACGACGCCAACCGGTGGCATCGTCTGGCACGCCGAATACGAGCCGTTCGGAAACGTCTACTCCCTCCGCGCCGGCACCGACGCGGACGATCAGCCACTCCGCTTCCCCGGGCAGCAGGTCGCGTACCGAACGTCGGAGGGGGAGGAGAGTTACAACATTTTCCGGTGGTACCGGAGCGGGTGGGGGCGGTATACACAGGTAGACCCACTAGCGCCGCAAGGTACTGGCTTCTTCACTACGTCGGGAATGCTGCGCTTCGAACGTCCTAAAACCAAACGTCGCTTGCGCCGGGCGGAGATCGGCGAACCAGAGCCGCTGACTTACGGATATGCCGCTGACAATCCGATCGGGTACATCGATCCGACCGGCCTTAAAGTGCTCAAATGCAAGGCGTTCTCGTTTCTCGAAACAACTGGCGCCACAAAGAACTGCTACATGATCGGATACTGCACGCCCGTCTTCGGGTACTCCTTTTACGTTACATACGGGAAGATTTGGATTCATCCGTGTTGGGACTGTCCCAAGAGCTGTGAATACACTCTGCATTCAGAAGCCGGGCTTGAGTTTCCGGAAGATATTGAATGCAACCCACCCACATATGTAAAAGGGTATGACGGCAATCCTCCTCCGCCCACACCGTAGGGTTACGAATGCAAGTTCACATTGTCAACAAAAGCGTTAGGCCCACGTTTGAATTGATACCGGCCAGTGGATTTTCAATGTTGGTAGTCGCCAATGAACGCGAAGAAGTGTTTTGGGAGGTGCGGCCGAACTCCTTCGGCCGATTTCCAATCGTGGACGCAGAGCTCTCCGTTGTAATAATCCCGAGGGATGTAGAGCCAAACATCGAAAATACGCTACCAACGATGTTGGCGGAAACGATCTACCCCATAGTAAGTGAGATCGTGTACGGCACGGCACCTGACGGTTATCGCGAAAAGGTGGTGTCGCGCCCTCTCGTAACAGGCGAGACCTATTGCGTTCTCGTGTTTGGGCAAGGGATGGATTTCTGCAGACAATTCTTCACGAAATAGCCGTGAGGTTCCACCCGGGGAGCCCTACTGCAGGTAACTTCGGCCCGGACTCGATCTGAGATGGATCTGCGAACGACGGTTGACGAGTTGGGAAGGATGACAGTGTGGCTCCCTGTGAGCCGATGGCCAGTCGTGTCGCTCACAATCGTTGAAAGTGCAAGCGACCGTATCGCGTGGGCACTTGTTCACGAGTCGTTCGAACGACAGGACGAAGGACCCATGCGACCGCTGGTGATCGATATTTCGAGAGTTACGAGGATCCCGGCGTTGGACGGTGGAGACAGACAGCGAGGCTTGATTTCGAAAGAGGTTGCTTTGACATACGGAGTCGTACCGGAAGGAATGCGTCAGAGCGCGCCGGATGACATCGCACCGCCACCACTCCAAGAACACATGTCGTCGTTGTCGTGCGAGACAATCTTACGGACGGCTACCGATGGTTCCGGTAGGACCGGGGTCCATCACTCCGACAGACGGTAGCGGCACGCGAGCATCGTAACGACCGACGTCCTGCCTGTCCGACCCCCGCGACCGGAGGAGCATCGCTGCGTCGTGCCGCCCAACAGTCGGCTCATGCAGACGCGGCCCGCCCCTGTGAGGCTACGCGCGCTTCCGCGCGCTCGTATATGGCCTTCACTCCGCTACCGAGCGTCGGGATGACGACAGCATCTAGCGGGAAGTACCTCTTCGCGCGCACCAGGGCGATCGAGAACGGATCGGCCAGCTCCGAAACAGGCCCACATCAGCTTCAGCTCGCGGCCCATCTCTCGCATAATGCCTCCGTGCTGGACAAGGTCCACATCCCCGACGTCATCGAGCCCGATTCCGCCCTCCCCGCGGATCTCATCGCGTTGCGCCGTTTCGCCTATCTGATGGACGAGGCGTTCCGCGTTCCCGGCACGAAGATGCGCGTTGGGGTCGATGCGGTGCTGGGGCTTATTCCGGGGATCGGCGACATCATCGGCGCGCTGTTGTCGACGTGGATCATCGCCGGTGCGTTGCGGCATCGCGTGCGGCCGTTGGTGATCGGGCGGATGGTGTTCAACGTCGTGGTCGATCTCTTCTTCGGGGCGATTCCGGTGGCGGGCGATGTGTTCGATTTTCTCTACGAAGAGAACATGATGAACATGCGGTTGCTGGAGAAGCATCGCGACCGGCAGCGGCCTCCGCGCACCGCGTCGCAGATCGCGCTCGTGCTGGCCGCGATCGTGGCGTTTCTCGTCCTCACGGCGGTCGCGTTCGTCGCGGGGGTGATTGCACTCGGACTCTGGATCATCGGGCAGCGTTGACATGAGCCTGTTTTTCCGCCGTCGCAAGGCGCCTCGCTATCCGGGCCGCACTCCTCTGCCCGTCGTTCGGCGGCGCGTACCGATGCGCTATCACATGCGCCATCAGTTCGGCGTTCGCGACGTCGCGTTTCAGCAGACGATGCACGCGCTGACGGGATCCGCGCTCACGGACGGCAACCGCGTCGACGTCCTGCGCAACGGCGTGCAGATCTTCCCGTCGATGCTCGCCGCGATCAAGGGCGCGCGCAAGACGATCAACCTCGAGTTCTACATCTACTGGGATGGCGAGATCGGCCGCACGTTCGCGGAAACGCTCGCGGAGCGCGCACGCTCGGGCGTAAAGGTGAACGTCGTCCTCGACGCGGTCGGCTCGGCGGAGATGTCCGAGGATCTGATCCTGTTCATGCAGCGCAACGGGATCGCCATCGAGTGGTATCACCCGCTGCGCTGGTACTCGATCTCGCGCGTCAATCACCGCACGCATCGCAAGCTGCTCATCGTCGACGGCGAGATCGGCTTCTCCGGCGGCGTCGGCATCGCGGACAACTGGCTCGGCGACGCCGATTCGAAGGATCACTGGCGCGAGACGGTCGTACGCATCGAAGGTCCGGTCGTGACGCAGATGCAGTTCGCGTTCATGGACAACTGGATCAAGAGCCGCGGCGAATTGCTGACCGGTCTCGATTACTTCCCGCAATTGCCACGCGCAGGAAACTGCATCGCGCAGGTGCTGAAGTCATCGCCGTCCGAGGGATCGTCGTCCGCGAAACTGATGTACGTGGTGTCGATCGTCAGCGCGCAGAGATCGATCTATCTCAACAGCGCGTACTTCGTCCCCGATGCCGACACGACGCGCGCGCTCGAAGGTGCCGTGCGACGCGGCGTCGACGTGCGCGTGATCGTGCCGGGCGAGAACATGGACGTCCCGATCGTCCGCTACGCCAGCCGCCTGCAGTACGGCATGCTGCTGCGCAAAGGCATCCGCATCTTCGAGTATCTGCCGACGATGATGCATGCCAAGACGATGGTCGTCGACGGCATCTGGACAACGATCGGATCGTCGAATTTCGATGACCGCTCGTTCCGTCTCAATGACGAAGTGAACGTGAACGTCTACGACGAAGGCATCGCCTCACAGATGGAGAAGATGTTCTTCGAGGACCTCGCCCGCAGCGAGGAAGTCACGCGCCGGCGGTTCCGGAAACGCGGCAGGATCGAACGGCTGAAAGAGAGGGTGGCGGGGTGGTTTAAGGAGCAGTTGTAGCGACGCCGCGGGCGTCGAGCTTTGAGTCTTAGAGTTCCAGAGTCTTAGAGTCGTAGAGTCTTAGAGGTGCGAGTGCCACGCGCGCGGTACTCCTTTAAGACTCTACGACTCTAAACCTCTACGACTCCCCCTCCATCCCACTCACTATGCACAAACCCCGACCCCTCCCCGCGATCGCTCCGCTGGTACGTGTGCGCGCCAAAGAAATCGCGCTGCGCTTGCGTGAGGTTCTGCGGGAGGTTTGCGGTGCGGTAGCTGTCGAAGTACGCGAGTGACGCGGCGAACGCCGGGATGGGGATGCCGTTCGTTTGTGCGTAGGTCGTCGCGCGGCGCCAGGCTTCGTGACCGTTGCCGATTGCTTCGCGGAAGGTGTCGTCGAGCAGCAGGTTCGGGAGGTCGGGGCGGCGTTCGTAGGCACGCATGATCGAGTCGAGGAACTTCGCGCGGATGATGCAGCCGGCTTTCCAGATGCGCGCGATCTCGCGCATGTCGATGTTCCAGTTCCACTCGCGTGAACCGGCCTGCATGAGTGCGAAGCCTTGTGCGTACGAGCCGATTTTTGCGAGGTAGAGGGCGTCGTGAACGTCGGCGATGAACTGCTTGGCGTCCGCGGGCTGAGCGGCAGCGGGTCCGGGGAGAAGCGGGCTCGCAATGACGCGTTCGGATTTCATGGACGAGAGAACGCGTGCGTCGATCGCAGCGGCGATCGTTGGAATCGGGATCGCGAGATCGAGCGCGACTTGCGCGGTCCACTTGCCCGTCCCTTTCTGCCCTGCCTTATCGAGCACTTTGTCGACGAGCGGCTCGCCGGTTTCTGAATCGCGTTTGCGGAAGATCTTCGCGGTGATCTCGATGAGGAACGACTGCAGCGGCCCGCGGTTCCATTCGTCGAAGATGTCCGCGAGCGCATCCGCACTCAACCCCAGCCCTCGACGCAAAAGATCGTAAGCCTCGGCGATGAGCTGCATGTCGCCGTACTCGATCCCGTTGTGCACCATCTTCACGAAGTGGCCCGCACCGTCGGGACCGCAGTAGGTGACGCACGGACCGGAGTCGCTGCGCGCGGCGATTGCTTCGAAGACTGCGCGGATGTTTTCCCACGCTTCACGCGTGC
>DASYLL010000195.1:0-7933 GCA_036009605.1 Thermoanaerobaculia bacterium
GTTCGGCACCGCCGTCCACTGGAAGTGTACAGGCGACGGGACTTCGCTGCCGTCGTTCGGCAACAGGAGGATCGGCTTGCGATTGTTGCAATCCTGATCGCGCGCGATCGTGAAGCGGAATTGCGATGAAGTGACCGGATCGCAGCCGGAGAAGAACGTCACGACGTGCCACCGGATGAGTCCCGCCGGCATCTCATGCGTGAAGTGCGTGGCTTCGGTCGCCGCGATCGCGGTCGGTGCGCCGTCGTTGACCTGCGCGACGAGCACATACTTCACCGCGCCGCTGACGGCGTTCCAGACGAAGGTGACGGGCGAGCCAACGTTCGTCGTGTTGTTCACGGGCGAGACGAGCTCCGCACCGTCATCGGCGCAGCCCTGATTGCGCTGGATGCGGAACGGCACCTGATCGGAGAACGTCGACGGGCATTCGCGGAACACCGCTTCGACGCTGACGATCACGTTGCCCGGAGGCAGCGCGTGCGTGAGCTCGGTTTCGTCGGTCGCACCGATGAGCAGCGGATCCGATCCATCGATGGAAACGAACACGCGATACTTGACCGCTTCGTCGACCGCAGTCCAGGCGATCGTGACCGGCGACGTCACATCCGCGCCTTCACCCGGCGAGATGATCGACGGCTCTCCGGTCGGACAACGCGGCGTGGTCTGGCTGATGCGGAAGTACGCAACGGGCGACGAGGTGGGATCGCAGCCGGCAAACAGCGCCTGCGCGAACCACGCGTACGTACCGGGCTCGAGATCGATCTGATGCTGCGTGAGCTGCGTGAGCACAACGTCCTCGAATGCGACGAGGTTCTTCGAGATCCAGATGCGATAGCCGATCGCATTCGGGACCGCGTTCCACAGCAGTGTGACCGGATTGTTCGCGGCCGCGGGATTCTCGCGCGTTCCAACCGGTGACACGAGCGTCGGCGCAGCGTTTTCGCCGCAGCTCGCAGACTTCAGAACTTCGAACTGGCCTTCATTCGAAACGACGGCTCTGCAGTTCTCGCGCGGCGCGTCGACGTACCACTTCATCGCGCCGGCAGGCAGCGGGACCTGTGCTTCCGTCGCGTTGGTGCGCAGGATGTCCACCGGCGCCGCGCCATCGATCGAGATCCAGACGCGATAGAACTGCGCGCCTGCAACCGCCGACCACGACATGTGCACCGGCGACGCGGTCGACGCATTCGCAGAAGGCGTGACCAGCGTGATCGTCGCATTCGGACATTCGTTCTGACCGCGCACGATGAACGACGCGGTCGCGCTGCGCGCTTCGGGGCATGCCGCGAAACTCGCGAGCACGTACCACCGCACCACCCCCGCCGGAACGAGTCGCGAAAGCGATGTTCCTTCGGTCTCGCCGTAGAACGAGAACTCGTCATCGCCCGCGGCGACGAACACGCGATAGAGCGTCGCATCCTGCACGGCGCTCCATTTGAACTCGACGGGCGAGTCGATGTTCGATGCGCCATTCGCGGGCATGATCAGTTGCGGCACGGCGTCGCCGCACGTCGCGCCGGTGGCGACGGCGAAGTTGCGTCGATCGCTCAGCGAGGTCGGGCAACCTTCGCCGAAGAACGTCTGCACGATCCAGCTGCCGGTGCCGGCGGGAACGTCGGCGGTCAGCTGCGTTTGTGTCGTGAATCCGAGGGAGATTGCGGCATTGCCGTTGAAAGAGCCGAAGACGCGATAGCCGGTTGCGTTCGGGACGGCGTTCCAGTCGAACGTGATCGGCGAGACGAGACTGGTCGCGCCATTTGCGGGCGCAACGAGCGTGGCTTTGCCGGGGTTCGATGAGCATTCGCCGCCGTTGCTCTGGCGCATCGTGAACGACCGAGAGTCGGAGCGCGCGGAGCAGTTGTTGTTGAGGATCGCCCGCACGCTCCAAACGACGTTCACCGCATTGCCGACCGAAGCCTCGGCCTGCGTATTCGTCGTCGACGCGAGCTCGACTTCGGCTGCGCCATCGAGCGACGCGATGACGCGATAGCCGGTTGCGTTGGCAACGCCGGACCAGCGGAACAGCACGTTGTTCGTGACGTCGGTTGCGCCGTTCGCGGGCGCGATCAACTGTGGCTTGGTGGTCGGGCAGTTGGATTCGATGACGACGCGGCGTGCGGACGATTCTTCATCTGCACAATCGGCGAAACGCGCGACAACTTTCCAGTCGTACGTGCCGGCTTCGAGATCGGAGGTCGTGAAGTCCGTCGCGGTCGTGGTGCCGAGGAGAACGGGGATGTTGGAGTTGGTGCGTTGGACGAAGACGCGATACGACTGGACACCTGCGACCGCGCTCCACTGGAACGTGACGGGCGATGTGCGCGTCGCGTTGTGAGGCGGAGAGACGAGTGCCGGCGCCTGCGTGCCGGAGCAATCGGCGCCAATGGTGAGCGCGCGCGGAGTGCTGAACAGCGGATCGCAATCGCCGTCGAAATTCGCGCGGATCTCCCAGAGGTATTCGCCCTGTTCGAGCTCGTCGGTCGAATAGGAATTCGTGTTGTGGTTCTCGACGATGGCCAGCCATGTACCGCCGTTGTCGGTGGAGACCTTGACGTCGTAGCTGGTGGCACCGGCGACGTTGGACCAGGAGAAGTTGACGTTCGCGCCTTCCGCGACCGTTGCGCCGGTGGCGGGTGTGAGCGGATTCGCGGGCGCGGTGGGGCACGTGGTGGTGAAGAAGAAATGGGCCGATGCCTGGCCAGGACAGCTCGGTGCATTCGCGACGACTTTCCATTCAACGACGCGGCCCGGCTCGATGTTGAGCACTTTCTGCGACGCCGTAACGGTTCCCAGAAGACTCAGCGGATCGCCATCGAGTCCGCCGTAGACGTCATAGCTGGTCGCGTTTGGAACGGTGTTCCAGTCGAGAGTGACGTTGCCGAACGGAACGGTGCTGTTGTTTCCAGGCGCACTGAGTGTCGGCGCGACAGGGCATGCGGAAGTCGTGAACGTGCTGCACGGGGTCTGCGGTGGCGTCGGGCAGCTCACCAGACCGGCACCAGTGGCGATGACTTTCCACTCGTATTGCGTGCTCGGCGAGATCTCGTTCGAGGGCGGGCTCCATTCGGTCAGCGGCGCGTTTACCGTTGCATGCGGAGCGGCCGAGCAGCCCGATCCGACGGGTCCGAAGTAGACGTCGTACTGCGCGGCGGCGACCTGCGTGCTCCATTGCAGGAGAACCGTCTCCGAGGCGTTTGGCGTGACGATGGAGCCGTGGGCAGGGAAGACGACCGTCGGGTTATCGCAGTTCGCGAATGCCGGAACGGCCATCGCGACACACAGCAAAACGAACAGCGTCCACCGAACGAGGTGTCTCATTGATCTCTCCGGACTATGGGAATTGCTGAGGAGGTACACGGCCGCTTCTACTGACGGCACTGTAGAGCTTCCGTTGACAGGGTCCCGTGATTTTGGTCACCGGATTGTAAGAAAGGGATTGGGGTCGGGGCGAGCGCGAGCGTTAGGAGCCAGCATCAGCCTTCTCCCCTTGTGAAAGGGGAGAAGGCTGATGTTGGCGGATGAGGGGTCTCTCTCAATCAACCTACCGATACTTGTTCCCACCCGTATTGAACACGACCACCGTCTCATCCATCGAGATCGTCCCGCGCTCCCGCAACTCATCGAGCGCATGCCACGCCGCTCCCGTCTCCGGCCCCGCATCGATTCCTTCTGCCACACGCAACTCCGCGGCCGCAGGCTCGATGCGAGCCTCATCCACCGCGATCGCGCCACCGCCCGAATCGCGCAGCGCGCGCAACATCAGACGATCGCCAACCGCGCGCGGAACGCGCAATCCCCATGCGCTCGTTTGCGGCGATTCCCATTCCGGTGCGTTCTCGAGTTGCTGATCGAACGCGCGCACGATCGGCGCGCAGCCGCTCGACTGCACGGTGAACATGCGCGGGCGCTTCGAATCGATCCAGCCCATGCGTTCCATCTCGTCGAACGCTTTCCACATTCCGATGAGACCCGTGCCGCCGCCGGTGGGATAGAGAATCACATCGGGCAGGCGGCCGAGGTCTTCGAGCAGCTCGTAACCCATGATCTTCTTGCCTTCGACGCGATACGGCTCCTTCAGCGTCGAGAGATCGAAGCCGCCATTTTCCGCGATGAACTGCTGCACGCGTTTCGCGGCGTCGGTGATGACGCCCGCGACGAGCTCCACCTGCGCGCCGTAGTCACGGCATTCATCGACGATCGACTGCGGTGTATCGCGCGGCATGGCCACGAACACCGGCAACCCCGCACGCGCGCCGTACGCGGAAAGTGCGGCGCCTGCGTTTCCTGCCGTCGGCGCGGCAAGACTCTTCGCACCGAGCTTCTTTGCCATCGTCACCGCGACGGCCATCCCGCGCGATTTGAACGAGCGCGTCGGATTCTTCGACTCGTCCTTCAGGAAGACATTGCGACGCGAGCGCGCGGGAAGGAGGGGAGTGATGCCCTCGCCGAGCGTGACGATCTCGCTCTCGTCATCGACGGGCAGGACGTCGAGATAGCGCCACATGTCGGAGCGCTGACACGAAACGCGCGGCGCAGGTGCGAGGTTGTAGTGCACCAGAATCGGTGCACTACAGCCCGGGCAGAGGTTATAGAGAGCGTCGATCGGCGACTGCCAATCGCAGCGGGAGCAGGCGAGATTCTTTGAATTCACGCGCGAAGGGTATTACTGCCCCTTCGCCTCTTCCAGCTTCTTCTGCATCTCGTCGAGGCTCTTCTGCACTTCGCCGCCTTTTTCATCGCCCCACTTCGACAGCTCGTGGACGTAGGCGTTGAGCGCTTCCTTGTGTTTCTCCAGCATCTGGCGATTGAACGTCAGCGCCGGATCCTCGGACTGGTTCTGCTGCATGTCCTGCTTCGACTTGTCGTAGCCGGCCAGCATGTCCGCGTAGAGCTTCTTCGTGGTCTCGTCCTTCGATTCGTCGTACGCCTTCTTCGCTTCGGCGTAGGCCTTGTCGAAGTTCGCACTGATGGTCGCGTTGAACTTTTCGGCCATCACGGACGTCGACGCGGCGAGGATCTGCGTCTTGACCCAGAGGTACTCCTGCGAGTTGTAGCCGAGGTCTTTGGCAGCGCGGATGTCGGCGGTCATGAAATCGGCGGCGCTGCCGAGGGCTTTGAAGCTGTCCATCATGCCGGCGATCGATTTTTCGTTCTTCTCGGCAGCCTGGGCGTGCGCCTTCATCTCGTCTTTGGCGACCTGCGCGATCTGCTTCTCGTGCTCGCGCACCTTCAGATACATCGCGATCTGCGCTTCGGAGAGACGGCCGTCCTGCGGCGGTGTGTATGAATCGTTGGCGACCTCTTTGGCGAGGTCGAGCGTTCCACGCTTGTCGAGATCTTTCGAGATCGCTGCTTTGTCGGCGAGCTCTTTGGCTTTACAGCCGACGAGCGCGAGGGAGAGGCAGAGAACGAGGGTTGCGGTACGACGCATTGGGATGTCTCCTCCTGGTTTTACGACATGGCGATCGCGGAGCGATCGCCGTTCTCGGTTGTCAGTTGTCGGTTCTCCGCGATTTCTCGCGATGCTGCAATCTCAGCTCAGTTGCGCAATGCGCTGGCGCAGCTCATCGAGATCTCTCAGGATGTCCTGCAGCGCACTGTCTCTAGATTGCAGCTTGTTTTCGAGCGAGGCAACCTGAGCTTCGAGCTCAGCGATCCGGTTGTCGGTGACGGGGATCACTTCTTCGATGGTCTCGACGACTTCCTCGATCGGTTCCGGCTCCTCGACTTCTTCCGCGTGCATCAGCTCTTCGGCGCCGAGCTCTTCGATCTCTTCGAGCGGCACCGGCACCGTTCCGGAGAACGTTGGCCGCGACCGACCCTCGGCGAGAAGCTGTTCGAGCGAGACCTCTTCCGCGGCCTCGTAGTCTGCTTCGACCGCGGCTTCTCCCGCGGGGAACGGATTGTCCTGCGCGCCCAGGGAGTCGGCGAATGGGTTCGGCGGCGCCGCGAGCGGCTCGTTGTCGAGCATCTCGCTTTGCGGCTGTTCCTTCACTTCGACCTTCGCGGCGACCGGAGTTTTTTTCGTCAGCGGCTCTGACTTGCCGCCTTTGAGTCGCGCGAAGAGATGCTTCGCGGTGAGCTTCGAGATCAGCTTGAACGTCTCCATGACGCCCTCGCCTTTGATCGCCGCAGCCTCCGTGTAGGGATAGCCCTCGAAGCTGAGCGATTCCTGCAGCTTCTCGACCGACAGCACGCCGGGAAGATCGCGTTTGTTGAACTGGATGACGATCGGCGTGTCGTTCGGATCGATCTGGTTCTCTTCGAGATTCTCGAGGAGATTCGCGAAGCTCTCGCGGTTGGCCTCGATCATCGCGGGCTGCGAGTCGGCGACGAAGACGACCGAGTCGGCTCCGCGCAGCACGAGCTTGCGCGTCTCGTTGTAGAAAACCTGGCCCGGGACGGTGTAGAGCTGGATCTTGAGGTTGAACGGACCGACCTTGCCGATGTCGACCGGCAGCAGGTCGAAGAAGAGCGTGCGGTCGGTCTTCGTGGCCAGCGAAAGCATCTTGCCCTTCGACTTCGGATCGAGCTTGTCGAAGATGACCATGAGGTTGGTCGTCTTGCCGCACAGGCCGGGCCCGTAGTAGACGATCTTGGCCGTCATCTCGCGCGTTGCGTGGTTGAACAGAACCATGAGTGCGGGAAGTATCGCATAGGACCAGTTGGCGGTTGGCAGTTCGCCGTCGACGGGAGAGAATGCGCCGCGTGGAAGATGATCAGGAGATCGACGCGATCGAAATCCCCATCACGGACACGCTCGACCTCCATCCGTTCCGTCCGTCGGAGGTGCGCGACGTCGCACGCGAGTACCTCATCGAGGCGCACGCCCGCGGCTTCACGCAGGTGCGGCTGATCCATGGGCGAGGGATCGGCGTACAGAGGGAAGGCATTCGCACGCTGCTCGCGTCGTTGGAGTTCGTGATCGACTTCCACGACGCCGATCCGAGCGGGGGCGGGTGGGGCTCGACGGTGGTATTGATTGGATGAGGCGTTGTCAGATGAAGCGTTGTCGGTTGTCGGTTGTCGGTTGTCCGTGGATGTCCGGCGATTCGGGGACTCACAGATAACCGACAACCGAGAACCGAGAACCCTTACACGGTACCGAATCCGCTAGACAGGAACCCACATGTCCACGCTTTACGACGAACTGAGCAGGGTCACGACGTACGAGTACACGCGCGACGACGTGCGCGAATTCGAAGAGCTGCATGCAGAGATCCGCAAGCTCAAGAAAGAGCGCAACGCGGTCATCGTTGCGCACAACTATTACCGTCCCGAGATCCTGAAAGTCGCGGACTTTGTCGGCGATTCGCTCGAGCTTGCGCTCATGGCTTCGCAGGTGCGCGACGCGGATGTCATCGACTTCTGCGGCGTGCACTTCATGGCCGAGACGGCGAAGATCGTGAATCCGCAGCGCACGGTGCTCCTGCCGAATCTCATGGCCGGATGCCAGCTCGCGGACTCCGCGCCGGCAGAGGATCTTGCGGCGCGCGTCGAGGAGTTGAAGAAAGAGTTTCCCGATCTTGCAGTCGTCAGCTACGTGAATACGACCGCGGCAGTGAAGGCTCTGTCGGACATCATCGTGACCTCGGCCAACGCGGCGAAAGTCGTGCGCACGCTGCCGAACAAGAACATTCTCTTCGTGCCCGATCGCAATCTCGCCAATCACGTTGCGGAGCAGATCCCGGAGAAGAACATCATTCCGTGGGATGGCTACTGTTACGTGCACCAGCAGATCACGCCCGAGGAGATTGCGAAGATCCGCGCGAGCGATCCGGAGCTCGAAATTCTCGTGCATCCCGAGTGTCGTCCAGATGTCGCGAAACTCGCGGACGCTGTGTTGTCGACATCCGGAATGGTGCGCTATGCGAAAGAGCGTCCGGCGACGCGGTTTCTCGTCGTCACGGAATGCGGGCTGTCGGACCGTCTG
>DASYLL010000196.1:0-3994 GCA_036009605.1 Thermoanaerobaculia bacterium
TTCTGATATCTGTCAGGTGCGTTCGCAGCTGAACGCCAGGACGTTAGGTGGCTCGGAGATCTATGTGTAATCGTATGTTGCTCATGATCATCGTGGCTACCTCTACTACCGTTTCGCGGGGTGTGATCGCGCAGCGGCATCCATCGATCCGCGACTTGGACGCGCTGATGAAGCGATTTTGGATCGCTGCGGTTACGGGCGACACGACAGCGCTGAACTCCACAATTGTTGGCGAACAGCCGCGAGTCGTGCTGGGCATGTTCATCGGTTCGGTGACGCGCGCCGACGCAGAGCGAGTCAGCACGCGTCGGCGTCCACCAATGCGGTCTTTGGGAGATACCGTGTGGCGCACGTATGCGGTGCGTCAGGGCGACATCCCGCGCGGCTGGCTCCACTACGTGGCGAGATTTGAGCGGCGCTGTGGGCGATGGCGGATCGCGGCGATATCAAGCGTCGAAAGACCTCGCTGATGCCGCCACCTAACAGGCCGTTGCGGCAGCCGAACGCACCAAGCGTTATCATCGACTTCTGAGTTAGCGCTGTGCGTTCGCAGCTGAACGCCAGGACGTTAGCCCGCCACCTGCACTCAGCGGTGCGATGCGCTGTGCTATTAAAGTCATTCTCGCGACCTCCGGAATATTCATCTCCCATGCGCAACGCATGAACGCCCAGCATTCTGCGCCTGTCGAGCCGATCGCCGTTGTGCGCACTGCGTTCCGTGCGTACGAAGCCAAAGAGTGGAGTGAATTCGCGAGGCTAATCCACGCCGATGCGCTCACCGAGTTCCGCTCGCAGCATCTCGGCATGGCGCAAGCATGGGAGGCTCACTCCGCCGAAATAAACGAGGTCCGACAGCGTACTGAGTCAAATCCGGACCCGGGCAACCCAATGCTGCAGCAGTTTGCGGGTGTGAAGACGTTAAGCGAGTTGCGCACCCTGTCGCCGCAAGCGTTTCTCGCTCGAAACCTCGAAGCGACTAGCCCGAAGGCGAATCCTCGAGATCCTGACTATCAGCCGCCGATCGCGACTCGCGAGGTCATCGGCGAGGTAGCTGAGACCAAAGATCTTGTACATGTTGTCTATCGAGTACACACCGATGTTGGGCGATATGGTCGGACGGAATCCATTGAGGTCATTCCAGTGAAGCGAGTGGCAAATGGGTGGCAACTGATGTTGAATAGTGATTTGTCATTCACTGGGTCGATGCGCATCACCATGGGTTCCTCATCGCAAGACTGAGAGACCCTTCGAATCTCAGCGCCGTGCTGGCTAACCCGCCGTTGCAGCAGACGAACGCACCGTCTATCGTCATCACATCCTGACACTCGTCAGGTGCGTTCGCAGCTGAATGCCAAGACGTTAGCCGCTGTCCCGTGCTCTGATGTTCTTCGGTCATCTGCTGGCGTTCGCCTCATCGATCAACAGGCCGCCGGCGCCATACTGGCATTCGTACGTGATTCTGTATCCGCGTACGTGAGTCTGTATCCGCTCGCGGGCGTGCTCGCGGGCGTGCTCGCGGTGCGACGCGGAGGCCGAAGCTCGATCGTGGCGTCGATCGCGGCGTGCCTCCTGCCCGCGTCGTACTTCACCGCTATTGGTATCGCCGACGGCAACTGGCACACGAGCAGCACGGCGATCGTCCGCGTGTGCATCGCGTTCGCGATCACGCTGCTATGTGCGATGTCGAGCGACCGCAGTGGCGGAGTCGCATTCAGCGCACCCGAAGCACCGACTCGGCGCGCGTCTCCGTCTGACCGCCAGGCGATGCGCATCCCCGCGCTCGCGCGCGATTGTTCGTTGGCGTCGGCTCGTAGGTAGGGCGGCCCTCCGGCGGTGACGCGGCGCCATGGGTGACGCACCGCCGGGACGAGGGGTCTCCATCCCGCAGCACTCCGTGTGAGGGCTGGGGGAGACGGTCCCCGATGCAGGGTGGATAGCCACTCGCAAGATCTCCGGAACGGAAAGTTCCTGCGAGCCAAAGCTGTCGACCGTGTTTCGGGGCTCGCGTGTGCGAGCTGACGGGACGCCGGGTCTTATGTTTTCCTTTTACTCTCCACGTCCCCCACCACCCCTCGTGTGATTTCCCGTTAACCGCTAGGTGAGAAATTATGCGCACTCGAAGTCTCGCTCCGATTCTGTGCATCCTCTGCGCCTGCTACGAGTCCGTTCCAACGGAGCTCGGGCGTATCCAGCCAGGCCTCAAGCTTCGCGTGTCGCTTACGGACTTGGGCGCCGATAGTCTCGCGCGCTATTTGGGCCCTGGCGTCGAAACGATCGATGGCAGGCTGATCGACGCCACCGCGACGGGCGTTTCGCTCGCCGTTACCCAAGTCTCCATGCGTTCGGGAGAGGAGCAGTATTGGAAAGGGGAAACCGTCGTCATTCCACGCTCGTCGCTGGGAACAGTGCAATCACGACGCGTCAATAGGCTCAAGTCTTTCCTGATTGCAGGGGCCTCTGTGGTGGCTCTTGCCAGTCTCAAACTCGCTGGTGTGGGTGGCAACAATGGTGGACCCGTCGATCACCGGCCTCCCCCGCCTCGGTGACTCGGCAGGCACGATTCACAGCAGCGCGACGACCATTCGATCCTAGCACGTTGCCGCCGCTCGAGCCACGCTCGATGCCAGACCACAGGAACGGCATGCCGAAGACGGCGCCTCACCAGCTGTTGCAGCAGACGAAGCCGCGCGGCATTGTGTGAGCATTCAATCGTCGCGTTCGCGGCTTCGCAGCTGAACGCCACGACGTTAGCGGAAGCCAGATGAATTGATTTTTGAGGACACGGTACGATGCACAATGACCTGCGAGGAGTAATCTCCCTTAGAAGACTTGCTCTTGATGACACCCAGAAAATATTTCAAATGAGCAAAGAAGATTCTTTGGGCAGATTTTTACCCGACCAGATATATCGGGACTATGATGAAGCATCCAAAGTCATAAATTTCTTGATTCGATCGTCGGAAGAAATAAACATAGAAAAAGAACCGTATGTTCTAGGTATTGTTCTGAATGGTGATGGACTCATCGGTCATGTTAGGGGTAAGCAAAATCACGGAAGGAGTCGAGATCGGCGATGCAATTGAGAAAAAGCATCAAGGATCAGGTTACGCTCAAGAAGCTGTTTCCCAAATGCTACATCTATTAGAAGTGAATACAAACGTCACTGCGATTTATGGTATTGTGGATCCTGAAAATGAAGCCTCCAAGAACGTTCTCGAAAGATCTGGATTTTTAAAGGAGGGAAGGAGGCTTGACAAGATTGTTTACAAAAGGCTCTTAATTCATTAGTCCGCCCAACAGAGTGTGCAACTCGTAGCAAACGCGTCGCCATGGGAATTCTGACCTTTAGCCTCAACATCACTCTCGACGGTTGCGTCGACCACCGGGAGGGTATCGCCGACGACGAGACACACGCTCTCTTCACCCGCCTCATGGACGAGAGCGGGGCGATGCTGTGGGGGCGAGTCACCTACGAGATGATGGAGAGCTACTGGCCGGCGGTCGCTCGCGGCGACGAAGAGGCGCCGCCAGCGATGCGCGAGTGGGCGGTCAAACTGGAGGCAAAGCCGAAGTACGTCGTGTCGGCGACGCGAAAGAACTTCCCCTGGACCAACAGCCATCACATCGCCGGCGATCTGCGCACTGGCGTGCAGACGCTGAAGGACACGACTCCGGCCGGCGTGCTCCTCGGCAGTGGCACGCTCGCGACCGAGTTGGACCGGCTGGATCTGATCGACGAATACAAGTTCCTCATCCACCCTAGGATCGCCGGACACGGCCCGACTCTGTACCAGAGCGGGCTGCCCAGCACGCGACGGCTCGAACTTGTTTCGGCGAAGCCGCTCCGCAACGGCGCGGTCGCAATGCACTACCGACGCGTGAGCATCTAACAATCGGCTGCAGCGGATGGTCCGCTATGCAGCCCGCCGAAGGACCGGAGCGTTACGCCTCTCTTGTCCATGTTCGCCGCATTCCCGAACACCCCAATGCCGAC
>DASYLL010000197.1:0-28272 GCA_036009605.1 Thermoanaerobaculia bacterium
GTGTCCTCGGAGTTGATCGATACGGCGATGCCGAGGTGCTTGTCCGGAACGAGATAGAGAGCGGACAAGGCGCCAAGCACTCCGCCGGTGTGCTGGATCACGGGATGACCGCGATAGTCTTCCACGAACCAACCCAATGCATACGCCTGCAAGTGCGGATTGGCGAGCGCCATCGGACCGGGAAATGATTCGGCACTCGTCACTGCGACCGGTGTCCACAGCATGCGCAGCGCGTCTTCGCTCAAGAGTTGCTTGCCATTGGGCAGCTTCCCGCGGTTGAGAAGCATCGCCATCCAGCTTGCCATGTCGACCGCGCTGAGACTGATGCCGCCGGCGGGCGCCGGAACACGCGTGTCGAGCCCACGCTCGAGCTTCACCAGCGTGCCCATGCCGCGCATCGGCCCGTCGAGGCGCGCATGCAACGCGACTCCGTTCGGCGCGGCGGGGTCATCGGTGGTGAACGAATCTTTCATGTTCAGCGGCACGAAGATGTTCTGGCGGACAAAGTCCTCCCAGGTCTGCCCGGACACGGATTCGACGAGCGCGCCCGCGACGATGTAGAGGACGTTGTCGTAGGCATACTGTTCACGAAAGCCGGTAGCCGGCTTCAGGTAGCGGAGCGCGTGCACGACATCGGCGCGCGTGCGGTTGGTCGTCGGTACGATCAACAGATCGCCCTGGCCCATACGGAGTCCGCTGCGGTGCGTCAGGAGATCCACTACCGTCATGTGCTCGGTGACGTAGGGGTCATGCATCTGAAAGCCGGGCAGACGGTCGACGACGCGGTCCGTCCATTTCAACTTGCCGCGATCGACGAGAATGGCCAGCGCCGCGGTGGTGAATGCCTTCGATTCCGAGCCAATCGGAAATGCCGTGTGCTCATCGACGGGCGCTTTGGTCATGATGCTGCGCACGCCGTATCCGCGTGCCACCACCGTGCGGCCGTCTTCGACGATGGCCAGGGAGAGTCCCGGCGCGCCGAACGCCGACATTGCCTTCGCAATGTAGGCATTCGTATCGGCAGGTGCCGCTGCAGCACCTCCGATTTTTTCGAAGCGCACGTTCTGAATGGGATAGCTCCGCCAGTCCCGATAGTCGAAGTGCCACCACTCGGCGCCATAAACGGTGAAGCCTTCGCTCTCCATAGCCTCGCGGAGGAGGTTGCGGTGCCAGCGTTGCAGCGAAGTGCCGCCCGGATAATCGGCGGCTGCGCGGTCTGTGGTCTCGTCGTATGTGCTGACCATTTGCACGGGTTTCCCGGACGCCGAATCGTAAAGCGTCAAATCCACGGCGGCGCCGCGGTTATGGCGTGAGCCCTGGCTCGGATCGGCGACGAAAAGCTTCAAATTCTCGGGCACTGCATCCCAGAACATTTTGGTCACATACCAGGGCCGGTATGCGTCGTGGATCAGTACTCCATACCCGAGCTTCTTCAGCTTGCGGTGAGCGCGGACGAGCGCCTCCGCCGCGGGGCGCTGCAGGAACGCACGCGCTTCCGAATAAAAGACGGTGCTCAGAAAATTGTTCGTCGTCGCATAACGAACTTCGAGCTTGATCGATGGATCGAGAGCGGTCGGTTCGACCAGGTCCGAAGTGCGGAATTCTCCGTTCTCTTGTGGCGGGTCGGCAGCGTTCGCTTCCCGGAATAGATCCGCAATCGGTCGCACCGGAGTGACGCGTAATTGTGGCGCGCCTTCTTCAGGCCCCACTTTGCGCCGCGGATAGAAAACATTCGCAGCCGTGACTGCTGTGGCACGTCCGCCCGCGTCACGCGTGAAGACGAGCCGTTCGCCGTCATAGCGGAACACGTTTGCGGACACTTGTTCGAGAGGATGGAATTCGAACCAGTTCGTCAATGCCCAGAGTTTCTTGTCCTTCTCGAAGATGTAAAGAATCCCGTAGTCCGCTCCGTATTCGCCGATGAGTCCCGTCCATTGGGTCGGCGGCTCGGGAGGCTTGCCGCCCGAAACTCGTTTGAGCGTTTTTCCCCCGAAGACGATCTCATCCACCGATGAACGGGGGCGCACGATGATCGTTTCGCCATAAGAGAGCCGATCGTCGACGATGAGAACGTCTCCCAGCGATCGCACTCTGGTCTGCCGACCACCGTCGATGGCAAGCAGAGAAAGCGTGCCGCCGCTTTCGATCAGGTCGATGCCGTGATTGCCGCTCATGTAGCGGCCGACGATTCGGCGCGCCAGCTGAGGATCGACTGGCGCAGTGATCACAGGCTCGGGGAGCGGCTGTTGTCGACGCACCGCCAGCATGGCTTTCAAAGCCAGATCGGCAATGCGGCGCGTCACCGCGGTCGCGGCGTCTTTGTTCGTGAGGACGACGACGCCGATCTTGTCATCGGGCAAAGTCTTGAGCGTGGTGACAAACCCGGGGATCGTTCCGTCGTGGTCGACTTTGCGCTCAGCGACCTTGCCGGCGAATAATGCGCTCAGGAAGCGTCCCAGAGCGCCGACTGTCGTGTACAGGCCGTCGGCAGGCGCCGGTGCCTCGAAGACACGGCCATCAATCGTCCACAGGTAGCCTGCGGCCAGATTCTTCGTGATCTCGCGTGTGGGCTCGAAGCTAAGACCAGGAGGGTCGAGGCCCACGCGATATACAGTGTCGGCCGTCGCAGGGACGTTGGGTCTGGCGAAGCCGAATCCTCTGGACCAGACGATCTGCTGATCGTCGACCAACGCAATCGATACTGCGGGCAGCTCCTTGTCGGTCATTTCGTGCTCGATGAACTTCTCGAGCATCTGCACGACCGGCGCGTACTGAGGTTCGGTCGACGCCTGCAGCGTGCCCGCGACAAAGAGAAGAAGACCGAAAAGAAGATTTGTTTTCATGATGTCTGTTTTCGCGTTCGCCAGATCAGATACACAGGTGCGCCAAGAAACACGATCACGAGGCCGATTGCGGCGGGACGCGGCTGGGCAACGATGGTGTTCACCACCAGCGCGGCCGCGGCCACAATGAACACCAGCGGCGTCCACGGATAGAAGGGAACACTGTAGGGTCGGGGAGCATCGGGCCGCTTTCGCCGGTATACGAAAATGCTCGCGGCGGCGAGGCCGTAGAAGAGCCAACCCGTGAAAACCGTGTACGTGAACAACTGCTCGAACGTCCCGCTGATCGCAAGAACCGCTGCGCAGGCCGATCCCGTAATGACAGCAAAGGCGGGAGTGCGAAAGCGGGGATGGACCTCGGCCAGCTTCTGGAAGAACAGTCCGTCTTTCGCCATCGCGTAATAGACGCGAGAGCTGGTGAGGATGATGCCGTTGACCGCGCCGAAGATCGAGATCGCAATGACGATGGCGATCAGCTTCGCCGCGCCCGGCCCGATGACGGTGGCCACTGACGCCGCGGCGGCACTCCGGGATTCAGCGAGGGCTGCGGGCGTCAGCGCTGCGAGATAGCCGAGGTTTGCGAGGACGTAGACGGCGACGAGCGCGGACAGACCGATGAAAAACGCGCGGGGAAAGTTGCGCTGCGGATCGATCGCCTCCCCGGCGCTGAACGTCGCGTACTGCCATCCCTCGTACGCCCACAGGACGCCGAGCATGGCCAGGCCGAATCCCGACCAGAGAGTGCCATTCGATTCGGCGGGCCACGACCTCGCAGCGGCGCCGACGGAGCTTTGTCCCATCGACAGTAGAACGACGCTGATCAACACGATCGTGCCGATCTTGATGGCCGTCATCCAGTTCTGCAGGTTCGAGCTCTGGCGCGTGCCGCGTACGTTGACGAATGTCACCACCGCAAGCATGGCGATCGCGAGCAGCTTCGCCATCGCAGGAGACATGGGAACGACCTGAGCGATGTTGGCGCTGAACGCTGACGCGAGCGCAGCGTTGGCCCCGCCGCCGATCGCGAAGAAGAGCGCCCATCCGAACAGAAAGGCCGGAAACGCGCCGAAGCAGTCGCGGAGGTAGACGTAGATCCCGCCCGCCCTCGGATTCCCGGCGCTCAACTCCCCGAAGGTGAGCGCGCCGAGCATCGACAATGCTCCACCCGCGATCCACGCCAGCAGAGCAAGAGGAACGTGCCCGTGCACCTGCGCGAGCACGGCGCCGGGGACAAGGAAGATTCCGGAGCCGATCACGGTGCCGATGACCAGCAGTGTGAGATCGCGAAGACCGAGCGTGCGCGGCAGTCCCTGGGTCAGGTTTCCTCCTCATCCCGAGGTCGGACGATGCTGCGCTTTTACAACGCTGGTTGCGCGATGTCAACGCTTCCGCAACAATTGTTGCTTGCGTTCGGCGCGTCGTCCCGAGGGCTCCTGATAGAACCGGTCGCCGGCGAAGTACTCCTCTTCGCTCTGGCGCAATTGCGACAGCGATCGGCTGGGCCGGATCTGGGAACAGGCCATGAGGATGGCGTCGATGAGCGCGACCGGAGCCACATACGACCCCGTGAAGAGAGGGCTGCCGATCGTGGCGATCAGGTAGCGGTCACAATGCAGCGCAATGGGGGTTGCCGGCCCGTCGGTGATGCCGAATGTCGGCACGCCTCGCTCGCGCGCGCTGATGGCCGCTTCCACCGATTCCCGCAGACATCGTCCGAAGCTGATGACGATCAGGAGATCGTTCTTACCAAGCAAGCGAACCTTGTGTCGCACGTTTCCCGCGCTCCCCGCAGGCGCCTCGGCACTGAACCCGAGAGGTACCAGCGCATAGGCGAGCAACCACGACAGCGACGCGGCGAGATCGACTCCTACGACGAGTATGTGCGACGCCTTGTGGATCTTCTGGGCGAGGTCCATCACAGCATCCGTGTCGAGGCGCTCTTTGAGCTTCGCCACGTTGTCGAGGTCGCGATCGAGACTGCGGGTGATGTGATCGGCGACGGTGCGTCCCTTTTTCGTTTCGGCCTTCAGGACCGCGTACGGCGTGACCCGCGCAAGGAAGTACTGCCGGAGATCCGCGGTGAAATCGGCGTAGCGATCGTAGCCCAGCGCCTGGATCGTCCGGACGATCGTGGCCGCGTCGACGTCGAGCAGCTTGGCCAGCTCGCGCGACGAGAGAAAGAACGTCTCTTCCGCCCGTTCCAGGACGGTCTCGATGAGTTTGTGCCGTCGCGGACTGAGCTGGCTGCGGTTCTCTTCAAGGCGTACGTCGAGAGGAAGCGCGGTCCGCGTGCTCATGCCGGACGAAAATAACACGCCGCCAAACTCGCGCAACACGTGTTGCGACGAGCGCCTGCTGTCATTCCGAGCGTAGCGAGGAACCTGGGCGGGCGGTGCGCGAAACAGGTGCCTCGCGCTCCACCCACCCAGGTCCCTCGCTACGCTCGGGATGACAGGCCGTTTGGGCCGTCAGCGAGACTGCGCGACGTATCCCGGCCCCCGCACCACCCGACCCGGCTTTGCACCGGTGTGCTCACCGTCGCGCAGAACCTGCACTCCATTGACGAACACGTCGCTCACGCCGGTGGAGTACTGGTGCGGATTCTCGAACGTGGCGTGATCGGCGACGGAGGCGGGATCGAGCACGACGACATCGGCGAAATAGCCCTGCCGCAGAAAGCCCCGGCGATCGATCTTGAACTTCGTCGCCGGCAATGACGTCAACCTGCGAATGGCCTCCTCGAACGGGATCACCTTCTCCTCGCGCACGTACTTGCCCAGCAGGCGCGCGAAGTTCCCATAGGCGCGCGGATGCGGATTCGACGACAGGAAGACGCCCTCGGGCGCCGGTGACTCCGCATCCGATCCGAAGGAAACCCACGATTGCGCGATCCCCTTGCGAATGTTCTCCTCCGACATGAGAAAGAAGATGGCGCCGGGCGCGGCATCATCTTCGATGAGCAGATCGATCGCGGTGTCTTCCGGCGATTTCCCCCGCATGCCGGCCACCTCGGCGAGTGATTTCCCCACCAGAGGCTTGAGCGCATCGCTGCCGAAGCTCGAGAAAAGGATGCGGTCCGGCGAGCCCGCCAGCAGCCCGAGGTTTTCCCACGACTCGGCCGGGGTTCGCATCTCGCCGACGATGCGCAGGCGAAGCGCAGGATCCCGGAGTCGTTCTTTCATCTTCTTCAGGCCGCCTTCGTGGGCCCACGAAGGAATCAGCGCGTCGAGGCCGGTCCCGCCGGCAGGGTAGGTGTACATATTCGCGCTGATGCTCAAGCCGGCGGCGCGCGCGTCGTTCACTTTGCGGATGGCAGCGTCCATCTTGGGCCAGTTCGCTTCTCCGGCAGCTTTGAGGTGATAGATCTCCGCGGCGATGTTTGCTTCGCGAGCGATCGAGATCAACTCGTCGATGCCTTCGAGCAGATGATTGCCTTCGCTGCGCATGTGCGAGATGTACGTGCCGCCGGATTCAGCGGCCGCTTTGTTCAGCTCGATCAACTCGGGTGTGCCGGCGTATGTGGCCGGCGCGTAAATCAGCGAAGATCCAACACCGAGGGCGCCCTCGCGCATGGCCTGACGGACGAGGTCCTTCATCCGTTCGAGCTCCGCGGCGCTGGGCTCCCGCTTCTCGTAGCCAAGCTCGTGGATGCGAACCGTTGTGGCCCCGATGAAGGACGCGACATTGGGAGAGATCCCGCGGCGAACGAGAAAATCGAGATACTCGCCGAGCGTCGTCCATTCAATTTCGTATTTGAATTGCGTCTGTTGTTCGCGGGCTTCCTGTTTCATCGGTTCGGTGAACGGCCCCATGGACCACCCTTCGCCGAACACCTCCAGCGTGACTCCCTGACGAATGTCTGCCTGCGACCGGCCATCGATGATGAGTGATTCCGTCGCCCAGCTCAGCGCGTTGATGAAGCCGGGAGTGACCGCCCGTCCACGAGCGTCGATCTCGATGGTTCCCCGCGCGCTGCCGATGTCCCCGACGGCGGCGATCGTGTCGCCGTTGATGGCAACGTCGCCGCGTCGGGGCGCAGATCCGCTGCCGTCGTAGATCCATCCATTGCGGATCACCGCGTCATAGCGGGTGGCGACGGGAGTCGTCGCGCAGCCCAGCGTCAGACCAACCAGCACGAGGAGGTGTCGCTGCAGTCGTTTCATGAGGAGGAACTCTATCGCGGAGTGCGGCGATGTCAACAAATGTTGTTTTTGTTTGACGCAATGCAACAAAGGATGTAGAAGGGGCGCATAGCAGAAAACGGAGGAAGCATGCGATATCGCAACGTGATCCTGGTGGCGGCGGTCCTTTGCGCGTTGGTGGGCGGACCGGGTCTCCTGGCGCAAAACAGCTCACAGACGAACGGTATCCTCCAGGGCAGGATCACGGATTCCAGCGGCGGACCACTGCCGGGAACTCTGGTATCGGTCAACGGCGAACGAGGGCCGGTAACGGCGATCGCCGATTCGACAGGCTCCTTCCAGATTCCGGATCTGGCGCCCGGGCGTTATCGCGTAACCGCATCGCTCGACGCCTTCGTTCCCGAAACGAAGGATCTCGAGTTGCACGCCGGTCAGACGCTGACAGTGAACCTCCGGCTGACGGTCCTGCCCTTCAGTGAGCTCATGGTCGTTACAGCGCAGAAGCGTTCGGAGACGCTCGTCGAGGTTCCGGCTTCGGTCGCGGTTCTCGCCGGCGACACGCTGGAAGATCATCGTGTCGAGAACCTGCAGGACCTCGGGCCACTGGTGGCGGGATTGACCGTGACTGGCGGTGAACCGGGTTCGACGCGCATCACCATGCGCGGGATCAATACCGGTGGCGTTGCGTCGACAGTCGGTATTTATAACGACGACGTGCCGTTCGGCTCGAGCAGCGGCCTGGCCAACGGCGCAATCCTGGCCGCCAACTTCGACATGTTCGACCTCGCGAGAGTCGAGGTGTTGCGAGGTCCGCAAGGGAGCTTGTACGGGGCGAGCTCCGTAGGCGGCGCATTGAAGTATGTGATGAACCAGCCCACGACCGCCGGCTTCGAGGCGAGAGTCATCGGATCATCGGAGACTGTTGACGGCGGTGGCGTCGGATATTCACTGAAAGCGATGGTGAACGTTCCGCTCAGCGATCGATTTGCCCTTCGTGCCACTGGATTTACGCGCTCGGATGACGGCTTCATCGACTCCATCGGAAACAATCCCGTCGCGAGCATGACCAATCCAGAGGTCAACATCATCAACGGCACGCGCGTCGCCGAGAACATCAATACGATCACGAGCTCCGGAGGGCGTCTCTCCGGGTTGTACACAGCGTCCGAGAAATTCTCGCTTCTCCTCACGACGCAGCTGCAGGACCTCGAGAGCGGCGCGCCGAATTCAATCGACGCCGATCCCGTGACTCTGGAGCCGCTGGAGAACGGCGAGGTGCAGTCTTCGTACTATGAGCAACCGGTGCGAACCAGATACCGGATCAACAGCGCGACTGCCAATGGACGGATCGGTGCCTTCAATGTTGCGTCTGTGACGAGCTACTCGACCTTCGAGCAGAATCTGCACCTCGACGCGACGTTTGCCACCGGCCTGACCGGCGGCCCGCCTTTGTCAGCACTGGTGACTGCTTTGTTCGGTGATGACGCGACCCGGCCATTGAGTGCGCGTTTGCCCCAGACGACCAGCACCGACAAGTTCTCCCAGGAGCTGCGTCTCGTCTCGCCCGACAACGACACCTTCGAATGGCTGGTCGGGGCGTATTACACGAACGAAAAGTCCCGCATCCGTCAGGAGATCTTTGCCGTCGAAGCAGCCACGGGCGCCGTCGCCGCGGGGATTCCGATCCTGGCGGACCTTGTGCTGCCGTCCAGCTACAAGGAGCTCGCGTTTTTCGGCAACGCCACCTGGCACCTGTCGCCGCGCTTCGACCTCTCTGTTGGTGCGCGCCAGAGCCGCAATGAGCAGGCCGCATCGCAGGTCGGCGACGGCCCGCTGGCCGGTGGACATGTCGAATACAACGATCTCGAGTCGTCCGAGAGTCCATTCACGTACTCGGTCTCCGGACGCTTCGCACAGAGCGAGAATGCATCGCTGTATGCACGCGTCGCTACCGGCTTCCGCCCGGGCGGACCGAACGTTCTCCCGCCGAACATTCCGGCAGGTACGCCGCTGACCTACGAGTCGGACAGCCTGACCAGTTACGAGGCGGGTTGGAAGGCAGGCCTGGCCGATGGCCGGTCCTCCGTCGACTTCAGCGTGTTCTACCTCGACTGGAAGGACATTCAACTGTTTGCTCTGGTGAATGGGTTCGGAATCAATGGGAACGGTGGAACGGCGGTGAGCAAAGGCGCCGAGCTCACCGCGAGCTTCATCCCGAAGCCCGGTCTGATGTTCTCCTTCAATGGCGCGTACACGGATGCCGTTCTGACCGCGGATACCGATCCCCAGGTCGGCGGCCTGGATGGCGATTCGCTGCCATACATACCCAAATGGGCCGCGGGAGTCAGGGGCGACTATCAATGGCCCATTGGAATCGCTTCGACGGCATTCTTCGGCGGCGGCCTCGGCTACACAGGCGACAGAACGTTCGATTTCATCAGCCGGACCGGCGCGGGTGACCTTCGCAGGATCGATAGCTATCTGTCGGTGGATCTGCGAGCGGGAACCGAAGTCGGTCGCTGGTTGCTCGAGATCTATGGCAAGAACCTCACGAACGAAGCCGGCATCGCTACTGTGGACGCAGCCGGTGCATTTCCCAACGGTTCGTTGGGATTGGCTTATGTTCGGCCGAGAACGTTCGGCGTCTCTCTTGGCGTGAGGGCCTGGTGATCCGGGCTCCACAAAGTGAGATCCCTCAGTTACAGTTCGGAGCTCGTCTCGATGGTTGAAACGTCGATGTCCGCCGCGTTTCTGCGCCACTTCAGCGCGCGCCAGGAGGATCTGCTGGCGGGCGTTCGAGCGCTGGTCGAACAGGAGTCGCCGACGCGCGACGCCGCGGCGACGACTGCCGTCATCGCGAAACTGAAGACACGTCTCGATACGATTGGCGCCGCGACGAAACTCCATGAGACGGAGCAGGGAACGCATCTATCAAGCCGACTGCGTTTCGGGCCATCCCTTCATGGCGGAGCGATTTTGCTGCTGGGTCATGTCGACACCGTGTGGCCTCACGGGACCTTGCGCCGCAATCCCTTCCGAGTCGAAGACGGACGCGCATTCGGCCCCGGTATTTTCGACATGAAAAGCGGTGTGGAAGTGATGGTCGCTGCATTGGAAGCGATCCGTGCGCTGGAGTTGAAGCCATGGAGAGAGATCCGCGTCTTTCTCTCCTGCGATGAGGAGAGCGGCAGCACGACGTCGCGCGATCTGATTACGGCCGAAGCCGCGGATTGTGCCGCGGTTTTCGTGCTCGAGCCTTCGCTGCCGGGCGGAAAGGTCAAGACCGCTCGTAAAGGAATTGCCAACTACGAGGTGATCGCGCGCGGGATTTCCGCGCACGCAGGGCTCGATCCGGAGAAAGGCGTCAGTGCCATTTCGGAGCTGGCCAGTCAGATCCTGGCGCTGCACGCGCTCAACGATGCCAGCAACGGCATCAGCGTCAATGTCGGCGTGATCCGCGGCGGCACGCTGTCCAACGTAGTCGCCGCGGAGGCCCGTGCCGAAGTGGATGTGCGTTTTCGAACGATGGCCCAGGGCGAAACCATTTCGCGCCGCATCGAGTCGATGCAACCTCTTCAGGCCGGAGCGCAGATCGAAATCCGAGGCGGAGTCAATCGCCCTCCGCTGGAGCGCACGGCCGCGGTGGTATCCCTGTACAGCCGCGCACGATCGATCGGTTCCCACCTCGGTCTCGATCTTGGCGAAGGCTCGAGTGGCGGCGCGAGCGACGGCAATTTCACCGCGGCACAAGGCATCCCTACACTCGACGGACTGGGTGTGGAGGGCGACGGTGCCCATGCCGAACATGAACACATCGTCGTTGCCGATCTGCCGCGCCGTGCGGCACTCATTACCGCCCTGCTCACAACACCGTTGACGGAGGCACACACCTGATGCGAAACCACTGGCGAACGGCCCTTCTGTTTCTCCTTTTCTGTTCGGCACCTCTTGGTGCGCAGAACCCGGTCGTTCCCGCGACGCCGCCCACTCCGGAGATTCCGGCTGTGAGCCCCGGCAGCCACGCGCTGACGGCAGCGGATGTCGAGACCTTTCTCGACGGATTCGTTCCGCTGCAACTGGAGCAGGACGACATTGCCGGAGCGACGATCTCCATCGTCAGGGACGGGAAACTGCTGTTTGCGAAAGGCTACGGCTATGCCGACGTCGCGAAGAGACAGCCCGTGGTCGCGGACGCAACCCTGTTCCGGCCCGGGTCGATTTCCAAGCTGTTCACCTGGACCGCGGTCATGCAGCTCGCGGAGCAGAAGAAACTCGATCTCGATCGTGACGTGAATGCATATCTCGACTTCAGGATCCCTGACGCATACGGAAGACCCATCACGCTGAAGAATCTCCTGACGCATACCCCGGGATTCGAGGAAGTGGTCAAAGATCTCTTCGTCGACGTTTCGAAGCAGACCACACTTGGTCAGTATCTGAAGACGCACATTCCGCGGCGAATTTATCCTCCCGGAACCGTCGCGGCCTATTCGAATTACGGAGCGGCGCTGGCCGGCTATATCGTGGAGCGCGTATCGGGACGGCCGTTCAATCAATACGTCGACGAGAACATCTTCAAGCCGCTCGGCATGACGCATTCGACTCTCGATCAGCCTTTGCCAAAGTCCCTGGCCGCGCAGATGTCGAAGGGTTACGGGAATGCTTCGGAGAGTGAAAAACCGTTCGAGGCGGTAGGCCCTGCTCCGGCGGGCAGCCTGAGCTCGACTGCGACGGACATGGCCGCGTTCATGATTGCTCACCTGCAGGAAGGCGAATACGCCGGCGCCCGCCTTCTTCGTCCGGAAACGGTCCGCCTGATGCACAGCAGGCTATACGAGCTGAACCCCGCCGCCAACGGAATGGCGTATGGATTCTATGAAGAGTCGCGGAACGGCCCCCGCATCATCGGCCACGGCGGCGATACGGAACAATTTCACAGCGCCCTGCACCTCATCCCGGACGCCAACCTCGGATTTTTCTTGTCCTACAACAGCGCCGGCATCGGAAAAGCCGAACCGCGCGGGCAGCTGTGGGGCGCGTTCCTGAATCGCTATTATCGCGATTCAAGCGTTCGCCGTCCCCTGGCCACGGCGAAAGAGCACGCACAGAGCGTCGCCGGCAGTTACCTCAGCAGTCGCCGTGCGGAAGGGTCGCTCATCAAAGCGGCGGGAATCCTGGGGGAGATCGTCGTCACGCCTTCCGACGACGGAACGATCACAGCCTCATTGCTCCAGACCGCGAACGGAAAGCCGATGACGTTGCGCGAGGAAGCGCCGTTTGTTTTCCGCGACGTCGAGGGCGCGGACTATCTCGCGTTCCAGCGCGACAGTACGGGTCGCATGGAAGTGATGTACTCGCCGTATCCATTGTTCATCTTTCAACGCGTGGGTGTGGGGGAGGATAAGCAGGTGCTCCTGCCGGTCGTCCTCGTTTCTCTGGGCCTGATGGTATTGACGCTTCTCCTCTGGCCGATTGCAGCGCTGGTGCGCAGGCACTATGGACGAACGCTGGAACTGACGGCGCGGCAACGCCGGATCCGGCTCGCCGTCAAACTCGTCCTTGTGTTGAACATCCTCTTTGTCGCGGCCATTGGCGCGATCGTGACCTACGCGTTCTCCAACATCGCGGCCTTCAATGATGACCTGAACAAATGGATCTACCTCGCTCAGCTGATCGGCGTACTGGGCGCCATCGGTACCCTGGTGGTCCTTTATGACGCCGCCAGCTCCTGGCTCGATAAGAGCAGGACCATCTGGTACAAACTCAACGCGACGATTCTTGCGCTGGCCTGTCTCGGACTGCTCTGGTTCGTCTTCGTCGGAAATCTGCTCCGCTTCACCTCGAAATACTGATCGGTTTCCGTCATGGTCATTGAAGACATCGACAGCATCGACGACATGCGGATCGTGGAGGATCTCCAGAAAGAGGTGTGGACTCTTTCCGACCGGGACATCACGCCGCTGACCCAACTGATCGCGATCAGGCATGCGGGCGGTCAATTGATTGGAGCTCGCGACGGCGGGGCGCTCGTCGGTTTCGTCTATGGCTTTGTCGCGGTCGAACGCGGCCGAACCACCCACCACTCGCACATGCTGGCGGTCAAGCCAGCATACCGGGGCTCCGACGTGGGGTACCAGTTGAAACTCGCACAACGGGAACGCGTTCTGGCCCAGGGGATCACCCGGATCACGTGGACGTTCGATCCACTGCAGAGCCTCAATGCTCATTTCAATACCCGCAAACTCGGCGTAGTGAGTGACGCGTACAAGATCAATTTTTACGGCGCCGAAACGTCGAGCGTGCTGCACCGCATCGGTACCGATCGATTGTGGGTGACCTGGCTTCTGGACAGCGAACGCGTGCAACAACGACTGGAAGGGAAGTCCGTTACGGGCGAGGTTGACCCTGACGCGACTCCACTCGTCGTCGCGGATGCCGAAGGCTGGCCGCGCGAGCTGGCATTTGAAGAAGCGCTGGCCCGGACGCAGACGTTCATCGAGATTCCATCCGACATCAACAGCGTGCAACAGCAAAACCCCGAGCAGGCAATGCTGTGGCGCGACGTTACGCGCCGCGCATTCACCGAAGCATTCGCCGCCGGCTTCCACGTCGAAGACTTCTTCCGGCAATCTCGCGGCGGCCAGTCCGTGGGAGTGTACGTACTGAGCCAGGCGGGGACGCGCGAGGATCTTCAATGAGCTTGCGGTTGGAGAGGTTGGAGCTTCGCGAGATTCAAATGCCTTTGCTGGCGCCGTTTGAAACGAGCTTCGGCCGCGCCACGGTCCGCAGAATTCTCATCGTTCGCGCGTTCGATCGGAGCGGCACATTCGGATACGGCGAGTGCACCGCCATGGAAGGGCCATTCTTCAACCACGAAACGATCGACACCGCCTGGATGATCACGGAGAAGTTCATCGCTCCGCTCCTGTCCGAGGCACGGGTCGTCGAAGCTGCGCGGCTGAGCGCAATTCTCGCTCCCATTCGGGAACACCGGATGGCGAAGGGGGGAGTGGAAACCGCGGTATGGGATCTCGAGGCGCGCCTCGCGCGCGTCCCGCTCTGGCAACACCTCGGCGGCACCCAGCCCGTGATCAAGTGCGGCGTCTCGATCGGCTTGCAGGAGAGCACAGAGGCGCTGCTGGAGAAAGTCGCCCGCGAAGTGAACAGTGGCTATCAGCGAATCAAGCTCAAGATCAAGCCGGGCAGGGATCTGCAACTGGTACAGGCGGTGCGCGCGCGGTTTCCGTCGATCACCCTGTCCGTCGACGCCAATAGCGCGTACTCGCTGGAGCACGATCTCGATCTCTTCCGGCAACTCGATCAGTACGACCTCTTGATGATCGAGCAGCCGCTCGCAGCCGGCGACCTTCTGGATCACGCCAAACTGCAACGCGAACTGCGGACGCCGATCTGCCTGGACGAGTCGATCGTCAGCCTCACCAACGCGAAGCACGCGCTCGAGCTTGGATCGTGCGGCATGATCAACATCAAGCTGGGCCGCGTGGGCGGGCATGCCGAGGCGCGGGCGATCCAGGAGTTCGCAAAGAGCCGTGGCGTTCCGGTCTGGTGCGGCGGAATGCTCGAATCGGGCATCGGCCGCGCACACAACATTGCCATGTCCACGCTGGCCGGTTTCACCTTGCCGGGTGACGTTTCCGCCTCGGCAAGGTACTGGGCCGAAGACATCGTCGAGCCGCCGATCACGGTGTCGAGCGATGGCACGATCGAGGCGCCATCGGGGATTGGGATCGGGTACGAGCCTGATGAAGCGCGCATTGAAGCGCTGACTGTGCGGCGTGGAGAGATTCGTTTGTGATCGTCGACGACGTGCGCTGATGCGCGCCGTTGCCGCTGTCGCGGCGAAGTGCGCCGTCACGATCGTTTTGTGAAGGGCAGGACTCCACTCGCGCGCCGGTCGCGTTCGGATATCCGCATCTGCTTGAAAACCACTTAAAGCCCGGTATGTCCTAACTCGATCGTGCCATCACATTCACACGGTGGGGGGCGTGTTATCGTTCGTGACGCATGGTCGCGCGAGACACGACGGAGGCGGCAGCCGAACTTCAGGATGACATCCATCGGCGGTTCAGCCCTGCAGATCGTTTGCGAATGGCAATCGAAATGAGCGAATTTGCCAGGTCGCTGAGCAGAGCGGGGTTGCGGGTCCGCCGCCCCGAGCTTTCTGAATCCGAGCTCGATGATGAGATGTTGAATCAACTCTACGGTTTCCGCTCGACGCGCGCGTGACCGTTCAGGACCTGCTCAGACGTCTGGTCGAGGCGCTCGGAGCCGCCGAGATTCCGTACATGCTGACGGGATCCTACGCGAGCTCTCTCCATAGCATTCCACGAGCGACACGCAATATCGACATCGTCCTCTTCCCCAATCGCGATCAGCTCACGAGCTTCATCCAGTCGCTCCCGGCCGATCGCTACCATTCTGATCTGATGGATGCAATTGCCGCACTGCGGCAGCGGTCACAGTTCAACGTGATCGACTACACGACAGGTTGGAAGGTCGATTTCATCATCCCTGCGTTTGATGAGTTTCATGTGGAGGAGTTTGCTCGACGCAGGACGGTGACGGTGGCTGGACCCGCGCTTTCAGTGGTGTCGCCAGAGGACATCGTCCTCGCGAAACTGTTGTGGGCGAAAGCAGGTGAATCCGAGCGCCAGATCGAAGATGCCGCAACCGTGGTTCGTCTGCAGGGGTCCATGCTCGATCTTCCTTATGTCGAAAAATGGGTGCGAAAGCTACAGGTTGACGAGCAGTGGGCTTCTGCCCGCACCAGAGCGAAAACGACCGAGTAGAATCCAATCGCGATGACGACCAATCTCGACGGAATCAAAACGCGAGCCGCAACGCTCGGTGGGTTGATCGCCGTGATGTGGTTTCTCCGGATTCTCGATGCGCTGGTACCGGGATCGGGATCGGCGGCAGGCCACGGAATCATTCCCAGAAGCTGGATCGGGCTCGAGGGGATTCCGGTGGCGCCGTTCATCCATATCGACTTCGAGCACCTCCTCGCGAACAGTGTGCCGTTAATGATTCTCGGCGCGCTCGTCCTGCTCCGTGGTGTGATGGAGTTTCTGTTCGTGGTCCTGGCCTCGGTATTGGTGGGCGGGATCGGGACGTGGCTGTTCGGTGCAGGGGATGCGCAGCATGTCGGCGCGAGCGGCATCGTGTTCGGGCTTTTCGGATACCTGATTTTTCGCACGGCGTTTGACCGGCGCCTATCGTCTGCGGTCATTACGGTGATCGTGGCCGTTGCTTATGGCACTGCGATGGCGTGGTCGATCATCCCGGAAGAGGGCATTTCCTGGAGTGGCCACTTTTTCGGATTCATCGGCGGGTTGCTGGCCGCGCGGTGGCGCTATCCGCGCCAAGAGCAACAGAGAATCGTTTAGGAGATCCAATGATTCGTGTAACGCTCGCCGGAGTGACGGGCTGGGTCGGCAAACCGCTCGCGCAGGCCATCAACGATGCGGAAGATCTCGAGCTCGTCGCTGCAGTGGCGCGGCGCAACGCGGGCGAACCGCTGGGCAACATTCAGATCAGCGCGTCTGTCGCCGACGCGTTGCGCACACCCTCGGAAGTCTTCGTCGACTATACGAGTGCGGCTTCTGTGCGCGAGAACGTTCTTGCGGCGATTCGCGCGGGTCGGCATGTGGTCATTGGCAGCTCGGGACTGACGACGACGGACTTCGAAGAGATCGATTTACAGGCGAATGCTGCCGGAGTCGGCGTCGTTGCTGTCGGCAATTTCGCAATTACGGCGGCGCTTCTTCAACGATTTGCGGTCGAAGCGGCGAAGTATCTGAAGAATTGGGAAATCATTGATTCGGCATACGCCGGTAAGATCGATGCGCCAAGCGGAATGGCGCAGGAATTGGCGTGGCGCCTTTCCGAAGTGAGCGAGCCCACGATCGACGTGCCGATTGAGAACACGATCGGGCAGGTCGAAGCGCGCGGCGCTGGCGTGAATGGCTCGCGCATTCACTCACTGCGATTGCCGGGTTACACAATCGGCCTCGAAGTTCGCTTCGGCCAGGAGGATGAGCGACTGACGATTCAATACGACGCCGGTCCCGGCGCCACGCCGTACATCGCAGGCACGCTATTGGCCATCCGGCGTGTGCCACAGGTCCGCGGCCTCGTGCGTGGCCTCGATCGCATTCTGTAGAAGGCAAAGCGCGGCTCCGCGCTACGATGCCGGCCTCCCATGGCGCTCTCCGGAACCGAGACCCTCGATCCCGTCCGCGACCCCGGGCGAATCGCGGCTGAATTTACCATCCGCCTGTAATGACGCACGATAGACTGCCCGCATGAAATTGCTGATCGCGAGTGCTCTGGGCGTTCTGCTGTTGGGCGGCTGCGCTGTAGAGAAGAGCAACGAAGTTACAAATACCGTCGCGCCGACAGAGAGCGCGGCGACGACCTCCGTCAACGAAAATCAGATCTCCGGAATCTGGTCCGGGCAGATCAAAGTCGCGGATCCCGTGTCGATGTTCAACTACGTTGGTGCGGAGAGCGGCGATTTTGCGCCGATGCGCTTCCGCAACGATTCCGAGGCGGGGAAGAAGATTCTCGCGGCCTGCTCGAATGATGATCTGTGCGAGCTCACCGGCGTCATCGAATGGCTGGACGAACCGCCACCGCCCGACGCTTCGGCCATCGGTCAGATCGTGAGCGTTGAAAGCGTCAAACGCCTTCCGGCGCCAACGCATTGACGCGCTACCGATACCCTTCCGCCTGCAACTCGAACAGCTCCGCGTAGCGCCCGCCCGCCGCAAGCAACTCTTCGTGTGTGCCTGCGGCTTCGAGTTGGCCGTCGGCGAGCACGAGGATGCGATCCGCCATGCGCACGCTCGAGAAGCGATGCGAGATGAGCACGGCGGTCTTGCCGGCGCTCAGTTCGCGGAAGCGTTGGAAGACCCCGAACTCCGCGCGCGCGTCGAGTGCGGCCGTCGGCTCGTCGAGAATCAGGAGCTGCGCGTCGCGCATGTAAGCGCGTGCGATGGCGATCTTCTGCCATTCGCCGCCGGAGAGATCGATGCCTTTGCGGAAGCGCTTGCCGAGGCTTTGATCGTATCGATCGGGGAGTCGCTGGATCACTTCATCGGCGAGGCTGCGGCGTGCGGCCTGTTCGATGCGCGCGCGATCGTTCGCTGCTTCGATGCGGCCGACGGCGATGTTCTCCGCGGCAGTCATGTGGTAGCGCACGAAGTCCTGGAAGATGACGCCGATGTTGGAGCGGAGCGAGCCGAGGTCGTAGTCGCGGAGATCGTGGCCGTCCAGCAGGATGCGGCCTTCATCAGGATCGTAGAGACGTGCCAGTAGCTTCACGAGCGTCGTTTTTCCTGCACCGTTTTCGCCGACGAGCGCGAGCACTTCACCGGCGTGCAGCGTGAAGGTCAGATTGCGCACGGCCCAACGTTCTGCGCCGGGATAGCGGAAGCCGACGTTCTCGAAGCGCAATCCTTCGCGCATCGGCACAGGAAAGGGCAGCGCGTTTTCGCGCGAGGCAATCTCGGGCTCGATGAGAAAGAACGAGAAGAGATCGTCGAGATAGAGCGCCTGTCCGGCCATCTGCGAGAAGCCGGTCAGCAATCCTTCGAGCAGCGTGCGCAATCGACGAAACGAGCCTGCAAGGAATGTGAGGTCGCCGATTGTGAACTCGCCGCGCAGCGTTCCCCACGCCAGATATCCGTACGCAACGTAATAGCCGAGGGTGCCGATCGCGGTGAGGACGCTGCCCCAGAATGCGCGCCGCATCGCCAATGACTGATTCGCGCGATAGAACGCATCGGCGAGCGTGCGGTATCGATCGATGAGAAACGCGTTGAGACCGAAGATCTTCACTTCTTTCGCGGTCTCGACGCTCGCGCCGGTCTGTCGCACATAGTCGAGCTCGCGGCGCTCGGGCGTGCGTGTGTAGTTGAGTGTGTAGCTTGCGGCGTTGAAGTGCGCTTCGCCGAGGAAGGCGGGGATGAGAGCGATACCGAGGAGCAGGATGAGCCACGGGGCGTAGGCGATGAGGCCGACTGCGAACGCGGCGATCGTGACGATGTCCTGCGCCTGGCCGAGGAGCTGGGTCATGAGCGAGCTGCGTCCCATGGTCTGGCGGCGCGCGCGCTCGAGCTGGTCCTGCAGCTCGCTGTCTTCGAAGTCTTCGAGGTCGAGCGTGGCCGCGTGCTCCATCAGACGGATGCTGGTCTCGTTGGTGAAGCGCTCGGAGAGCAGCGAGTCGACGAGCGAGACGAGACGGCCGATGACGTCGGATAGGATGGCGATCGCGAGCTCGAGGCCGATCAGTGACGCGAGACGATCGAGCCGTCCGGACGACCACCATGCACCGAGCGTCGCGGGCGTGTTGCCCGAGGAGGCGAGGACGATGACTTCGTCGATGATCAGCTTCCCGAGGAAGAGCATGGCCACGGGAAGGAAGGCGCGGAGGAGACGCAGCGCGGCGTTGGCGAGGGTGAGCGGACGGCTGGTCTGCCAGATCAGGCGGAGGAAGGGCGGGAGGTTGCGCAACGCGCCGAAGCGCTCGCGGAGGGAGTGCTGGGGGCGGACGGGGGTGGGGGGCGGTGGCACCGGGGGAGTTTATGGCTGTTCGTCGAGCATGAGGAAGGGTCTCCAATCGAACTGCGCAGCTCGCTGCCTGTCGTTAAGGTGATTCTGCAGCAGATGACGACAGGAGGCTCAGATGCTGGACGACCGTACGATCGACAAACGTGTGCAGCTCAAGCGGGTCGCCGATGCGTACATCAGGGGACTCCGGACGCAATCCTTCGAGACGATTCCCTTCCACCCGCACGTCACGCTGCGGGCGCCGATCGTTCCGGGCGGGGTTCAGCGGCCGATCCACGGGCGCGACGCGGTACATCGCCTCTGGTGGCAGCCATTACAGCCACTCCTGCCGAATGTGGCCGTGACTGTTCGTGACTACTTCTACAACGAGGCGTTGAACGGGGTTGTTCTGGAAGCGTACATCACGCTCTCCTCAGGCCTGCCGAACCCGGTCACGGCGCACGTCGCGGACCGTTTCACCATCGACGAGGATGGCCTGATCATCGATCAGGAGCACCACTCGCAAACCAATAGCGTCCTCTATACTCGGCCGATGCCGTCGAGTTCTTCCGATGAAGTCGTTCTCGTCACGTATCGTCCGGAACTTCAACCCGAGTTCGAGCGATTGAACCGTCTCTGGCTCGAACGTCATTCGCTTCTCGAGCCGGCGGATCTCGACTACTTACAAGAGCCGGAGCGCCATATCCTCGCTGGTGGCGGTCAGGTGTTCTTCGCAATGCAAGGTGAGACCGTTATGGGAACGTGTGCGGCGATCTGCATCTCCGCAACGACGGTGGAGCTTGCGAAGCTGTCAGTGGATGCGTCTGCCCGCGGGCGACGTGTTGGCCGCCGGCTCTGTGATGTAGTTCTCGAACATGCACGCGGAGTCGGGGCGTCCGAGGTTGTTTTGACTTCGAATACGGCGCTTGTTGACGCGATCAGGCTCTATGAGGCGATCGGCTTCGAGCATGCGCCCTTGCCGCAGGATCTGCGATATGAGACCGCGGACGTGTACATGCGGCTGGCGCTGTAGTTTCGGAGCTCGATGAATCTCGAAGAACTGCGTTCGAGATCATTCGCCTCGGTCCGTGGCATCACGACGTCGAAGTCGTGCCCGGTGTGCGAACCGGGGAGACTTCCCGCGGCGTCGTCTATCCGGCCGAGTTGGGCACGCCGTCCGTCATCCGACCGGATCAACGCATCACGCAGCTGGTCGAGGAGGTCTTTCCAGAAGGACTCGCCGGAAGGTCATTCCTCGATTGCGCGTGTAATGCCGGTCGCAGCTTCGGATTCGATGTGCGAGACCACTGGATTCAGCAGGCACGATTTCTGGCCCGGCATCTCCCGAGTGAGAACATCGCGTTCGAGACATGCGACCTCGCAGCGCTACCTGCGCTCGGACTGGAACCGTTCGATGTCACGCTGTTCATGGGCATCTTCTATCGCCTGCCGGATCCCATTGCGGGCCTTCGTGGTTTGTCAGACGCGACGCGAAGAATCGTTCTCGTATGGAGGTCCTCGCAGCGAGGAGAGCTGATACGTTTGGTCACTATGACGTGATTCGTCCTGAGCCAACCGTCGGCCGGTCCCGTCAATGGCTGCGCCGGTTGTTGGGACGCTTCTGATGCCGAAGATCGTGCTGGTCCGTCACGGCGGTCGAGTCATGACGGGTTCCCGGACACGCTGTCCCGCGCGGCGTCGCACTCACTACAACCTTCATCCCTGGAGCAGAGAAACAACAGCGGATCGGTCGCGAGTTTTTCCACAGCGACGTTCACAACATCGCGCGAAAAGCAGAGACGCGCGTCTGCGTTTCCCACTTTGCTTGCTCGCTGTAGTCCGAGTTCGCGCAGCCAGTCGTTCGCAAGTTCGAAACGGCGGCAACAATGATCCGTCTCCGCGACCATGACTGTACGCGAGACGCCGTCCACTTCGATCACAGTGGGATGCGAAATGGAGTACGGCACTCGCGCGATCGCCTCGGCAACGTGAAGTGTCGTGTTCTCGGAATGCGCGACGCCCAGCAGCAGCACCTGGCCGCCGAGGTCGTACACGCGACCCGGAGGACTGTCCGGCCCGTGGGGCGGGGAGAGCGGCTGCGGCGCGCAGATGTGCGGCGCCAGCGGACCAAGCGCAGCAAACGAGCCGCCGGGATGGGTGCTGCGCAGAACACCCGGTTGGCGCCAGAAGGTCTCCGCCGTGATCCCCATGCCGTACGACGGTGTGGATTTCGGATCGAAGATCGTCTCGCCGTCGGTCATGGTCGGCATGACCAGCGTGCCTTCTTCGCCTACGGCCTCGCGCAGCGCGCGAATCAGTCCGAGCGGACCGTTTTCCATCGGGCCAATGGCCTTGAACGACGTGTGGATGAGGAGGACGCCGCCACGCTCGACGCCGAGCGTTCGCAGTTGCTCCGTGACCTCGTCCGCCGATCGCACGCGTGAAGAATAACTGTCATCCCGAGCGTCAGCGAGGGACCTGGGTGGGCGGGGCGAGATGGCGTGATCTTCAAGCCCCGCCCTCCCAGATCCCGAGCTAACGCTCAGGATGACCTTCGGTCAGTTCGTCGGCGTGATCTGCGTGCGCAGGCTCTGCAGAGCGCTTTCGGAGCTCTGGAGCGCGCTCTTCACGCGGGCGCCTTCACTCCGCGCGGTCTGCACGACCGTCGTACCTCGGACGTTCGCCTGCGAAGTCGCGGTGAGGTCGTTGCCCATCACTTTGCGGATGTCGTTGATGTTGCGCAGGAACGCTTCGAAACTGTCGGCGGCCGAGGTCACGGTTCCGCGCATGCTTTGCGTGGACTGCGCGATCTGTTCGCGACGCTGCTCGGCGAGCGTGCGCAGTTCAGGATCCGCGATGTTCGACGTGTCCTTCTGCCACTGACTGAGGTAGGTGTTGCCGTTCCGGCGGAGGTCGGTGTCGTTCTCGCGGATCGCGTCGGCGTATTCGTTCATCTTCCGCACGTCGCGGTCATAGCGGTCGTACGCCTCGCGGAGCTTCTCCGGCGACGCGTCGAGCATCGCGTCGAGCGACGAAAGGACGGTGTCGATCTGCGCGCCCGCTTTGGCGCTGTTCTGCTGCATCACTTCGAGAGACGACGCGGCCCGGGCGGCGCGATCGGGGGCGCTGGTCGCACAGGCGGTGAAAAGGACGAGGGCTGCTGCTGCGGATAGTGCTTTTTTCATGACTGCTCCATTCATAGTTCTGCCGAACGGAACTGCACGATGCCGGCCAGCCCTCGTTTAGACTCGCGCGAATGCCTGAGGACGTGACTGTCGCGATCTACGAGATCCTGCGCGCCCGCACCCGCCACGCCGCCCCAACCCCCGACCTTCTCCTCGGCCGAGGCGGACTCGACCTCGACTCCATCGCGCTCGTCGAGGTGCTGCTTGCGTGCGAAGAGCGATTTGGCGTATCGATCGCACCCGAGATGTTCGAGGCGCCGCCGCTGACGATCGGCGACCTGCGGGATCGGATCGAGGCGCTGCGGCGGTGAGCAGCGAGCAGGAATCGCGGTCGTTCGACGGCATCGGAAAGCTGCTGTCGAATCTCGCCGTGTCGTCTCCGCGCGCCGCGTACTCGATGGCGGGCAAGCTCGGAGCGCTGCGGAATCGCGTGACGCGTCGATGGCCGCGCGTCGATGAAGTGCAGTCACTCTTTCCACTTCTCGACGCGCACGATGCTGCGAATGTAGCGGCACGCATCGGCGCACTGTACGAGCGGAATCGCGTGCTCGTGCGTTCCATCCAGCGACACGGAATCGACCCCGTGCGTTCGTTCGTGTCGGCGTCGGAACCGCTTGCGTCGATGAAGGGACCGCGAATTCTTGCGACGTTTCATGTCGGTGCGGTCAACGCGTTGGGTCCGGCGCTGGAGCGCTTCGCGTCGCCGGTGCTCGCGTTTCGACAGGGAAGGTTGTTCACGCCGCGCGGGTCGCTGGAGATTCAGTCGACGGAAGGGGATGAGCAGCGTCGCGCGGCCACGCTGCATCGCGCGTTGTTGCATCTTCGCGAAGGCGGCATCGTCGTCGTCGCACTCGACGTCGTCCCCGACCTCGGCACCGAGACGCAATGCCTCGGACACACATTGCGACTCGCACCGGGCGCATTCGCGCTCGCACGTTGGTCGGGTGCGCCGATCATTCCGATCACCGCTCGCTGGACGGCGGACGGTGTTCGGATTGATGCCGGCGAGGCTGTCAGCACGCCGGACGAAGCGGCGACGTGGCTGGAGCGCTATCTGCTCGAATCGCCGTCGGAGCTCACGCTCGGATTGCTGCGCATGTTGCTCGGCGTGAGCTGATCGCGCAGGATCGCGTGTCGGATTTTTCCGTTGTTCGTGCGCGGGATGGTACGCGGTTGCTGTACGAGAACGCGGTCGGGCGCGATGCCGATCGCGTCCGTGACGGCAGTCATCACCTGCGATTCGATCGTCGAGGTGTCTTCACTTTCCGCTTCGACCACGATCACGATCTCTTCCGTCAACGCCGATGGGACGCCGACCGCCGCTGCGATGCGCACGCCGGGCACTGACTGCGCGGCTTCTTCAAGCTCGCGCGGTGCGAGCGTCGCGCCTCCGCGTTTGATCATCGCGCGGCGGCGGCCGAAGACGTAAAGGTTGCCGTCGGCGTCGAGCGATCCCGCATCGCCCGTGTGCAGCCAGCCTCCGTGGAGTGATCGCCGCGTTGCGTCTTCGGCATCGAAGTAGCCCGCGAAGACGGCAGGTCCGCGCACGAGAATCTCTTCGCGCTCGATGCGTACTTCGACGTCTTGCAGCGGCTTCCCGCACGAGACGTTGCCGCGTTCATCCAATCGCAACGCATCGCCCGGCCGCATGCTCGACACGCCCAACGTCGCCTCGGCCAAGCCATAGCCGGCGCACAGCACGCGATCGAGACCGAAGCGGTCTTCGAACGTGCGAATCGTGCTCGCGCGTACCGGCTCACCGCCGTTCGTTGCGATGCGCAGCGAGCGGAGGTCGACGGCATCGGCGGCGACGAGTCGCGTTGCGAGTCGCCATGCGAAATCGGGAGCGCCGGTGATCGTGCCTTTCACCGTCGAGATCGTCGACAGCCACTCCGGAATCGTGCGCACGGCGGGCGGGATGAGATGACACGGCTTTCCGAAGAGCATGGATCCGAGGAGGAAGCGGAGCAGCCCGAGGTCGTGCCAGGGCGGGACCCAGCCGACAAGGACGTCGGTTGGTCCGGGATCGATGAGATCGAGGCTCGATCGCAGCGATGCGAGCACGTTGCGCTGCAGAACGACTGCGGCGAGTGGCTCGCCCGAGGTGCCGGAGGTTGGTTGCAGAAACGCGATGGCGTCGGGATCCTGTGGCACTGGCGGAAGCGGTGAGGTCGCGCCGGAAGTCGGTGCTTCCGTGATCGTGCGTCGCGGTCGAATCGCGGCAATTCGTCGTGTGGACGTGACTTCGGGCACGTGCGGATCGAAGATGCACGGAACGGCGCCGATGCGTTGCAGCGCGTAGAAAAGACGAATGAGATCGAGTCCCGCGTGCATGAGCAACGCGACGCGATCGCCTGCTGCGATGCCATCGTGCAGCAGCATGCCAGCGAGGCGTTCCGCGTCATCGCGGAGCTGGCGATAGGTCAGCGATTCATCGCGGAAGACGAAGGCGAGATCGTGAGGTTGATCGTTCGCGCGTTCGTCGAGGATGGCGGCGATCGTCATGGCGCGGAAGTGTAGTTCGTCACGTCCCGCTCAGGAGCCATCGGTCTTCATCGTCGAGCGCTTGTCCCGCGGCTTCGCGATAGACGGCGCGGTAGCGTTTGAGTGTTTCGATCGGATCGAGCTCGGAAAGACGGCGCGTTCCGTTTGCGCGCAGTTCATTGCGGAACTGCGCGTCGGTGCTCATGCGTTCGAGCGCGGTGGCGATCTCGTGTACCGAGGTTGGGTCGAAGAGCAAGGCGGCGTCGCCGGCTTGTTCGGGGAGTGCGGTGATCGCGGCGCAGGCGACCGGAGCTCCGTGTTGCCACGCTTCGAACATCGGCGCGCTCGCGGCTTCGAACAGCGACGGGATGATGACGAACTGTGCCGATCGATAGAGCGCGGTGAGGTCGTCGCCGGAGACGACGCCGGGGAACGTGATCTGATCCTGCAGCTCGAGCGCCGCGATGCGGTTCTCGAGCACGGGCCAGTAGTCGGTCTTGTGGCCGGTGCAGATGAGATCGATGTGCAGGCCGCGTTCATCGCGCAGCAGCGCAACGGCGTCGAGCAGACGGAGATGGTTCTTGTGCTCCCACAGCATCGCCGGATACAGCGCGAACGTTTGTCGTGTTGATTGCAGTGCGGGTACATCGAGTGGCAACGGCGCCCACGGCAGTACGCGGATCTTTGCGGGATCGAGTTGATAGTGTTCGATGAGATCGCGCTTCACAAAGTGCGACGCCACTGCGACGGTGTGCGCGCGCCGGCACGCCGCGGGATAGACGGTCTCGCGATATCGCAGCTCTTCCGCGCTGAAGAACTGCGGATAGTGAACGTGCTGCAGGTCGTGCGGATTGAAGATCATCGGCGCCGACGTGCGATGCACGACCTGATAGGGGAAGTGCACGACGTCGCACGAGAGTCGATCGAAGAAGCCGGGGGACATCGGAATCGGTGCGTGCCGTCCGATGCGCAGCAGTCGGCGTCGCAGCGATGGTCGGGCCATGACGATCGATGCGTTCGTGCCGTGAAGAAACGGGCGCAGCCAATCCGCGTGATCGCGCAGGACGACGAAGAGATAGTGCTCGGGTCCCTCGAGTTGCGACAGTCCCGCGAGGACGCGCAGCACGCTCTCGACGCCTCCGGCTCCGGAGCCCGGCCGGAGTTGCGCGTTGATGGCGATGCGGAGCGGTTTCAATTCGTGCATCGCGATCGCATTTGTCGGAGCCATTGTTCGAGCACGAGAGCCTTGAACGAGAGCGGGCAGGTGGCGTTGTTGGGAAACGGGCCTTTCGCAAAGTAGGCGGCGCTTTCGGGTCGGAGGACGCCTTCGGACACGAGTGCGCCATTGATGAGCGACCTGCCATGCGCGGCGAAGATCGCGTCGTGCCATTCCAGCGTGGGCGGTTCGAATCCGCGTTTGGGGCGATCGAGGACGTAGTCGGGGAGCAGGTCTCGCACGCTTTCGCGCAGCCATGTTTTTGGCGGCAGTCGCAGATCCGAGCGATGTTTGCGCAGGCCGATGATCGTCTCGACGAGTTTGTGATCGACGAGCGGCACGCGCATCTCGACGCCGGAAGCCATGCTCAGGCGATCGCCCTGCGCGATGCCGTTTGCGCGGAGATAGGTATCGGACACGAGGCGAGTCATCGTGACGTCGATGTTCGGCCATGGCCGCGCAAACGTGAAGAGGTTTCCCGCGCCCGCGGGATCGATCTGCGACGCGAATCGGGGAACGTAGTGATCGCGCATTTCCGCTGCGGCACGGTAGTCGGAGAGGCGGTCGTAGAGGATCATGCGACCCGTCGGCCGGAGGGGACGAAGCCAGTTCTGGCGTTTGCGTTTCGCGTGCGATGCGATCGCCGCTTCGCGTAGCGCCGGATAGCCCCAGAACAGCTCATCGCCACCCTGCCCCTGCAGCATCACCGGCACGTTGTGCTCGCGCGCGAGCTGCATCACCGCGTAATAGCCATGGCCGGCGATGTCGGCGATGGGATCGTCGCGCCAGTAGTTCAGCTCGGGGAAGAAGTCGACGACGGTCTGCGTGTCGAGCTCGATCTCGTGAAACGGGAGGCCGAGGGATTGGGCGAGGGCTTGGGCGTCGTGACGCTCGTCGGAGTGCGGGCGCGAGCGATAGCCGACGCTGAATGCGGAGAGCGAAGGACCGAGCGTTTTTGCGGCGAGTGCGGCGAGGAGGCTCGAGTCGAGTCCGCCGCTGAGTGCGATGCCGACGTTGCGATCGGCGCGCGTGACGATGCGGCCGGTATCTTCCAGGCACTCGCGCAACACGATCGTTGGCTCGGCATGGATCGGCGGCGCGTCTTCCATCCGCCAGTAGCAACGGTCTTCGACCTTCCACGGATCGACGTCGATGGTGAGGAGATGCGCGGCTTCGAGCTTGCGCACGTCGCGGAGCGGCGTGTGCGGCTCGGGGACGAACTGGTAGTGGAAGTAGTTGTCGATCGATTGCGGGTCGAGCGTGAACGGGACGAGGTTGGAGTGGAGCAGCGACTTGAGCTCGGAGGCGAAGAGGAGTTGGCCGGGTTGCTCGTGGAGGTAGAGCGGCTTCTCGCCCATGCGGTCGCGCGCGAGGACGAGGCGTCGGCGCGTGGCGTCCCAGAGTGCGAACGCGAACATCCCGCGCAGGTACTGGACGCAATCGAGGCCGTGCTCTTCGTAGAGATGGACGATCGTTTCGCAGTCGCTGCCGGTGCGGAAGGTGTGGCCGGCGCGTTGGAGGTCTGCGCGGAGGTCGGGGAAGTTGTAGATCTCGCCGTTGGCGATGGCGACGATGGATCGGTCTTCGTTGTAGAGCGGCTGATCGCCGCCGATGGGGTCGATGATGCTGAGGCGGCGCATGGCGAGGAGGGCGTGTGCGTGGTGATGCTCGCCTTCGCCGTCGGGGCCGCGGTGGATCTGTGCGGCGTTCATGCGACGCACGTTCGCGAGGAGGGTGGTGGCGGTTGGTTCTTTCGTGATGACGCCGCTGATTCCGCACATGCGTTTTAGCGGGCCCTCTTTTGGAGTGCGGCAGCCGCAGCTGCCGGT
>DASYLL010000198.1:0-3865 GCA_036009605.1 Thermoanaerobaculia bacterium
GCGAGGGACCGGTGCGGCGGGGCGACATGCAGCAGTTTCGCGCCCCGCCCGCACAGGTCCCTCGCTACGCTCGGGATGACAATGAATTGCGAGTTTATCCCGCCGCGCGCGGCACGCGCACGGTGAGCGACTGCGGCTCGATCGAGATCTCCAGCGGCGCGGCGAGCTCGAACACTTCTCCGTCGATCCCGATGCTCACTTCATCGTGCGAGCTCTGCGCGCGCAGTTGCGTCGTCCGAAACGAACGAAATCCGGGAATCGTCCGCACGCGTCCCGCGAGATAGCGCGCGATGTAGCGCGCCAGTCGAAAGCGCGACGTGTGCGGCAGCCAGTACACCGACAGCTGTCCGCCGGTGAGCGTCTCGCGCGGCGCTTCGATGCCGAAGCGCCCGAGGTCGTAGGAGTTGTTCGAGACCATGAAGACGTGCGTGCGAATGAGCTCGCGGCGACCGTTCGATTCGATCGCGAGCTTCACATGGTGATACTTGCGCATCGTGCCGGCGAACGCGTAGACGCGCGCTTTCCATCGTGGGTAATCGCGGCCGTGCGCCTCGCGACGCGCCACCATTTCCGGATAAAGACCGAGCGAGACGTTATTGACGAAGTAGCGATCGTTGACGCGGGCGACGTCCACGATCTTCGAATCGCCGTGGATCGCGACGTCGAGCGCTTCACGCCAGTCGAGCGGGATTTCGAGATCGCGCGCGAAGTGGTTGTACGTGCCCGTGGGGATGACGGCGAGCGCGGCGGAGCTGTGAACGAGCCCCTGTACGATGTGATGGACCGTGCCGTCGCCGCCCGCCGCGACGATCAATCGCGTGCCGCTCTCGACGCGTTTGCGCACCTCGTCGAGGCAATCGATCTCGGGGGAAATCTCGATGGTTTCGAGACCGGCGGCCTCTGCCGCAGCGATCAGCGCGTCGTCTTCACTCCTGACCCCGGAGTTGCGATTCAGAAACAGGGTACCGCTCACTGGCAATTTCGGCCTTTCCTGCGGCGTTCGGAACGCCGTTGATGAGAAAACTCGCGCTCGCTCTGGTCGTTCTCCTGCAAATTTCTGCCCTGCCGCTGTTTGCCGCGGAGGAATGCACGCTCTGTGTCGGTCTGGCGACTTCGGAACCTGCGGCGTCCGGCTTCACGCTCGCGCGCGTCGGAATCGCCGACCTCGCAACGTTCGCTCCCGCTGAGCCGCGCAATGTTTCCCTCGTGGTCGAGTACGTCGCGGCGGATCTGGCCGAGGTGGAAGCGCATACGAAGACGATCATCGACTGGGCGAAAACCCACGGTCCCCTCGACTCCCTCGGCGTCAACGTCACGAGCAGCGATCCGTCGCTCGTCGCCTTTGCGATCAAGCGGTTGTCGACTTCGGCGCAGGGACAGGGCGTGGCGACGCGCATCCTCCTGCCGCACAGTGAGAATCTCGTGGCGCTCTTCGAGAGTGGGACGAACGCGTATTTCGATGTGCTCGTCGTTGATGCGGCGCGCGTAACGGAAAGCGCCGCGTGGCTCGCGGAGAAAGATCCTTCCAAGAAGATCTACGCAGTCGTCGGGATCACCTCGCCGAATGCGCTGTTCGATCTGGGACAGGCGCTCGCGTCGGGTGCGACGCGTGCGTATGCAAGTGGTACCGCGAACGCGCAGGCGCTCGCACAGTTCAATCGCAGCATGACGGGCGATTGGGCCTATGACGCGACGTCGAAGATCCCCGTGCTCGACCCCAAAGGTGCGAGCATCGAAATGCCGGTGCTCATGTTCGTGCGCGGCGAAGATCTGCGCACCGTGCTCATCGCGCGCGGCGACGCGGCTGCAGCAACGATTCTCTCGCTGCCCGCGGATCGCTATACGAAACCGCGTCGCATCGATGCGGCCGGTGAGCGCGACAATACTGACACCGGACGTCGCGGCGCGAACCTGCTTGTCGGAAGCCCCGCGGTGAAAGAACCGTACGCCGTCGTCGTCGATTACGTCGAGAAGACCGATCGCAGCGTCACGAAAGAAACGCTCAACATCGCCACGGAGCGCGGCATCACGGTCGAAGAGATCATCCGCAATCACCAGTCGTACGACGCGTTTCAGGAATCGATCGAGCCGCGCTGGATGGCGCGCAACACGACCAGTCTGCGCTTCGACATCGGCGGCGGCGCGGAAGCGCTCGAAGCCGCAATCGCGGGCGATTACTTCTCGGCGCCGGACGGAAAAGCCGACTGGGTCTGGTCCGACTTCTTCATCAACGGCGTGAAGTGGAAGTACGGGAAGATCCCCGAGCTCCCGCTCATCCAGCCCGAAAAAGTCGCGCAACTGCCGCTCGACCTTCACCTGTCGAACGACTACCGCTACGAGCTCGTCCGCACCACCGACCTGCTCGGCTACAAAGTCTACGAAGTCCGCTTCGTGCCGCCGCCGAATGCGCCCGCCGAGCTGCCGCTATATCGCGGCACGGTGTGGATCGACGCGAAGTCGTGGGCGCGCATCCGCATCAACATGGTGCAGCTCAACCTCACGGGCGAGATCCTCTCGAACGAAGAGCGCGTCGACTTCGTCCCATTCTCGCGCGAGTCGCGTGCGCCCATCACCGCTGCCGAAGTCGGTGCGAGCGACGCACGCAACGTGATCTGGCTGCCCGCGGGTGTCGTGGCGCAGCAGGTGATCTCCGCTGCCGGACGCGCGAGCGTCGTGCAGCGCACGACGACTTTCGAAAACTTCCGCCTCGATCCGCCGGAGTTCGACACGCTGCTCGCGCAGGTCTCGGCATCCGACGCGCGCATGGTGCGCGAGACCGACGCCGGCATGCGTTATCTCGAGAAGCGCGACGGACAGCGCGTCGTCAAAGAAGGCTTCGACACCTCGCAGATCTTCGCCCTGGGCGGCGTGCATCACGACAAGGGCCTCGAGTATCCGGTCGTGCCGCTCGGCGGCATCGACTACTTCAACTTCAACCTGTTCAACAAAGGCATTCAGACGAACGTCTTCTTCGCGGGCGTCGTGCTCGCGGCGAATGCGACGCACCCGAATGTCGGCGGCACGCGTACGAACATCGGCTTCGACTTCTTCGGCATCGCGGTGCCGACGGAGAACACGATGTTCCGCGGCGGCATCGAACGCCCCGAAGAGGGGATCAAGTCGCGGCCGATGGGATTGTTCGCGCGCATCGGTCATCCGTTCGCGCAGTTCGGCAAGATCGACGTCTCGTTCGGCGTCTCGCATCAGACGTATTCGGCAGGCGAGGACACGCCCGACACGTTCGGGATCCCGAGCAGCACGTTCACGTTCACGCCCGGCATCGAGCTGCGTTACGCGCGCCGCGGCTGGTCGTTCTCCGCGTCGTACGACTACAACACCAGAAGCGAGTGGGAGCCGTGGGGCAATCTCGCCGAGTACGATCCCGAACAGAAGACGTTCGCGCACTACGGCGCATCGCTCGGCAAGAGCTTCTACCTGCCGAAGTTCCAGCGTATCGGCGTCGACTTCAACTACATCGACGGCACGCGTCTCGATCGCTTCTCGAAATACGAGCTCGGCTTCTTCGGATCGCAGCGCGTGCACGGCGTGCAGTCGGGCTCGGTGCACGCGGAGCGCGCGATCATCGGACATCTCTCGTACGGTTTCGTCATCTCGCAGCAGTTCCGGCTGGAGGCGTTCTACGATCACGCGCTGATCGACGACGCCCTCTCCGGCTACGAGCGCGAGCCGTTCCAGGGCCTCGGCATCGCCGGACAGACCGTCGGACCCTACGGCACGCTGCTCCGCCTCGACATCGGCAAGATGATCGGGCGGAACGCACAGGAGGGGTTCGTGGCGAACGTGGTGTTCCTGAAGTTGTTCTGAGCTGTTGTCATCCCGAGCGTAGCGAGGGACCTGGGTGGGC
>DASYLL010000199.1:0-6599 GCA_036009605.1 Thermoanaerobaculia bacterium
ATTCTGGCGACGGCCTCTGGAAAAGTCGCGACGTCGCTCGTCAAGAAGCTGGGTGCAAAGGCCGTGATCGATCCGCGTTCGGACGACATCGCCGAGGACCTGCGACGGCTGGCTCCGGACGACCTCGATGGCGTGCTCGCATTCGCGGGTGGAGATGGGCTGGAGCGCTGCCTCGACTTCGTGAAAAAGGGCGGCAGAGTCGTGCATCCGAACGGCATCGACCCGGCGCCGAAGCCGCGCCGCACGCTCAAGATCGCCAGCTACGATGGCGTGGCGAGCCCGGCGCAATTTGCAGAGCTCGCGCGCCAGGTCGTGCGGGCGAAGCTCCGTGTGCCGATCGGCGGCGTGTACCCGCTGGCGAGCGCCGACAAAGCACATCGGCGGCTCGCGCAGGGTCACATCGTTGGAAGACTCATTCTGCGCGTGCATCGCCTCTAGCGATCGAAAAAACGTGATATCTGCATCGCCGCGTGCCTCGCATAGTCGGGATGCATGGGCCTGAGTATCACGGCACTATCACTCGTTCGCAAAATTCGGAGGCGGGATGGCGGAGCTGAAAGGGAAGAAGGCATTCGTAACGGGCGGCAGCCGCGGCATCGGCGCGGCGATCGTGCGTCGACTCGCGCGCGATCACGCCGACGTCGCGTTCACATATCATGAGCGCAAAGATGCGGCAGACGAGGTTGCTGCCGACGTCAAGAGACTCGGTCGCAAAACGCTCGCGATTCGCGCTGACAGCGGAGATCCGGGGGCGTTGAGCGATGCGGTCGCACGCGCCGCCAAAGAGTTCGGCCAGATCGACATCTTCGTCAGCAGCGCTGGTGTTTTGGTGTTCAAGCCGATCGATGAGTTCACTATCGAGGACTTCGACCGCGTGGTCGCCGTCGATTTGCGGGCCGCCTTCGTCGGCTCGAAGGCCGCGCTCGCCTACATGGGCGAGGGTGGTCGCATCATCTTCATCGCGAGCAACATCGCCGACTACGCCGCGCTGCCGACGACGGGATTCTACGCGATGGTGAAATCCGGGCTCGATGGCCTGTGCAAGGGCATGGCGCGAGACCTCGGCCCTCGCGGCATCACGGTCAACACCGTGCACCCGGGTCCGATCGCGACCGATGCCAATCCGGAAGACGGCCAGTATGGCGACGACCTCAAGAGATTCATGGCCACGCCGAAGTTCGGAACAGGCGATGATGTCGCCGGCCTCGTGGCTTACCTGGTGAGCAGCGACGCGAGTTTCGCCAACGGAGCCGCCTACAAGATCGACAACGGTTTCACAGCCTGAGGCGGAGACATGACAGCGGATGAAGCGATCATTCGAGAGACGTACGACGCCTTCAACGCTCGCGACGTCGAAGGCGCGCTGCGCAATCTCGACGACAGTGTGAGCTGGGCGGATGGCGAAGGTGGCATGCTCGAGGGCAAGAGCGAAGTGCGCAAACACTGGCTGAAGCAATGGAAGGAGGCCGACCCGCGCATCGAGATCACGAAGACCACACGTACAGCAGATGCAGTGGTGCTGTCGGTTCGACTGCGTGCACGAGGGCCAAATGGAGCGATCACGCAGAACGATCTCGATAACGTCATTCGCATCGAGAACGGCCGCATTCAGGAAATGCGGATCCCGAGTGCGAAGGGCGCTGCCACAAGCAGTTGACGGTTCCGGAGTAATCCAGACACTCCGACATACACGATCGATGCACGACGAACGGCAGCTTCGGCTGCCGTTTGTCGCATCGCGCTCGCGCCGAACTCGCACAATTCGCTGACAGTCATCCCCTCGCGAATCGGGAGCACGAGTCACACCCTATACATAGATCTGAACAGGGAAGGGTGCGCCGGTGCTTCACGTCGATCTCGAGTTCAAACGCGGCGCCATCGAGCTGCTGGTCCTCAAGGCCGTCTCCTGGGGTCCGATGCACGGCTACGCGATCGCGAAGTGGATTCAGCAAACGACCGACGACGCCCTGCGCGTCGAAGAGGGTTCGCTCTATCCCGCGTTGCATCGTCTCGAGGACAAGGGATTCGTCGATCCCGAGTGGGGAATCTCCGACTCGAATCGACGCGCGAAGTTCTACTCGATCACGCCCCTCGGTCGCAAAGCGCTTCGCGCCGAGATCCGGAGCTGGACGCTCTTCGCCGCGGCGATCGCCAAGGTCATCGTGGCGCCGCAGCCGAGCGGCTGAGCGATGGGCGCGATCAAGCGCGAGCCGATGTTCCGGCGATACCTGCGCTTCTGGCGCGCAGACCCGCGACTCGATGTCCACGAGGAGCTCGCCTTCCACCTTGCGATGCGCACGGCCGAATACCAGGAGTCTGGCATGGATGCGAGCGACGCCGAGCGTGCGACCCGTGATCGATTCGGTGATGTGAACGGCGTGCGCACGGAGGTCGAACGTCTGGCCCTCGACCGCCATTCACGACAACTTCGCGTGCAATGGTGGGACGCGCTGGTTCTGGATCTGCGACTCGCGGTGCGCACGCTGCGCGCGAAGCCCGCCTACGCGATCGCCCTCACACTCACACTGGCGCTCGGCATCGGCGCCAATCTCGCGATCTTTACGGTCGTCAACAGCGTGCTCCTTCGTCCGCTGCCGCTGGCGGATCCGGATAGACTCGTGCGCGTCTACGACGACCTGAGAGGCGCCGGCGCGAACGACGTCGGGATGTCGGTGCCCGAGCTCGAAGATCTCACCACGCGTGCCGGCGTCTTCGACGAAGTGAGTGCGACGTTTCCGGCGAGTACGGCGCTCGAGGGCGGTGACCGCGTCGAGCGCATCGAGTTGCTCGCCACGAGTCCCAACTACTTCGAGCTGTTACAGGCATCCGCGGCGCAGGGACGCGTGTACAGCCGCTCCGAGTGGAAACCCGGCTTTCTCGGAAGCGTCGTGATCAGCGACGCGCTGTGGCGGCGACAATTCGGAGCAACCGACGACATCGTTGGCAAAACGATTCGTCTCGACGAGGATCCGTACACCATCATCGGTGTCATGCCTCCGGACTTTCGTCATCCCGGGACGACGCTGAGTGGCGATGTCGACGTGTGGGGAGGGGCGGGCTTCAGCGCAGATCCGTTCCCATCGCCGCCCACACGTGCGCGCATTCTTCCCGGAGCAATCGCGCGACTGAAGCGCGGCGTGACGCTCGAGCAGGCGCAAGCGCGGCTCAATGCGTTCGGAGCTGCGCTCCAGCGCGAATTTCCCAATGACTATCCGGACCAAATGCGATGGTCGCTGCGCATCGAGCCTGTGCAGTCCACGCTCACAGGCAACGTGCGACCCACGCTCGTCATCCTGTTGGCCGCAGTGAGCTTTCTCCTGCTCATCGTGTGCGTGAATCTCGCAAGCCTGATGCTCGCGCGCTCATCCACGCGCATGCGCGACTACGCACTTCGCCAGGCGCTCGGCGCCTCGCGCGGACGAATCGTGCGGCAGCTCCTTACCGAGAGCCTGCTCGTTGCCGTGATCGGCGGACTCGCCGCGATCATCGCACTCAAACTCTCGCTCGGGACGCTACTCGCGCTGTTGCCCTCGGATCTTCCGCGCCTCAGCGAGATTCACGCGAGTTGGCAGGTGCTCGCCGCTGCGCTCGGGCTGTCCATCGTGACGGGCGTGTTGATCGGGTTGGCGCCCGCGTACTACGCGACGGGCGCGGACGCGAACCGCGAGCTCAAGGAAGGAGGGCGCACGGGCGCCGGATCGAGCAAGCGACAAAATCGCTCGCGAAGCCTGCTCGTGGTCTCGCAGATTGCGCTCTCGGTCGTGCTCCTGATCGCTGCTGGACTGTTGATCCGCAGCTTCGCCGTCGTGCTCCGGCAGAATCCCGGCCTCGATCCCACGAGCGTCGTCACGGGACAGATCTGGATTCCCGTGCCGAACAACCCCGCGGCGAACAAGTATCTCGTCCCGGAAAAACAATCCGCGCTAGTGCAGCAGCTGCTCGAGCGCTTGTCGGCGCTTCCCGGCGTGGAAGACGCGGCGCTCGGTACGCCCGGCGATGTTCCCATGCTCGCCAGCGTGAGCAACCCGCGGCCCTTCACTCTCCCCGACGAGAGCACGACGCAGCAGGACGACCACTCCGCGAAGTTCGGCTCCGTCAGCCCGTCGTACTTCGACGCGCTCAAGATTCCGCTCGTGAAGGGCCGCGTCTTCACCGCATACGACAATATCTCGGCGCCGAAGGTCGCCGTCGTGAACGAGGCATTCGTGCGCAAGTTTTCATCTCGTCGCGATCTCGTTGGCCGGAGATTGAGCGGCGGTCGCAACAACGTCGTCTTCGAGATCGTCGGCATCGTCGCCGATGTTCGCGAGAACGGCCTCGACGTCGAGACCGCGCCGCGTGTGTATTTCTCGCTCCTTCAGCGCCCTACCGTGGCGCTCTCCGTCTTCCTGCGCTCGCACGGAGAGTTGCAGTCGACGAAGGACGCACTCGAGCGCGTGGTTCACGAGGTCGATCCTGATCTTCCGACCTTCGGTGTGCGCACGATGATCGAAGTGATGTCCGCATCGATGGCTCGGCGGCGCTTCTCCGTATCGTTGATGTCCGCCTTCGCGCTTGCCGCGGCGCTGCTCGCAGCGTTGGGAATCTATGGAGTGATGGCGTTCCTCGTCGGGCAGCGCGGCCAGGAATTCGGGCTCCGCCAGGCGCTCGGCGCCACCCACACTGACATTCTGAGGCTCGCGTTTCGCCCAGGATTCGTGCTGGCCGCGCAGGGCACGCTCATCGGTTTGATCGTCGCCTTCCCGAGCACTCGCTTGATGTCATCATTGCTGTTCGGCGTCTCGGCGCGCGATCCAATCACGTTCATCGCCGTGCCGGTGTTCCTCGCGGTCGTGGCATCGGTGGCGTGCCTGGCGCCCGCGCGGAGGGCGACGCGCGTCGATCCGATCGTGGCGCTCCGGGGATAGGGCCCCGCGAATAACCGGCGCTCCTCACCCGGGCGGAATCTTGTCCGCCTGCCGCTGCGCCGCGGCGACCAGGCTGTCGGCGCGTTCGTTGGCCGCGCGAAGAATTCCCGCCGACTTGTCGTCGCCCTGCTTGCGAAGCTTGTCGGCCGCCGGCTTTGCGGCCAGTTGGAGAAAGGGATTGCCGCTCGACTTGTCGACGAGAGAATCCGCCTGACGGTAGGTCTCCGTCTTCACTTTGTCCGCCAGCGCCTGCGCCTGCGACCGGATATCCGCGGCCCGCTGTTGCGCATCCGCCATCAGGCGAGTTGCCTCGGCCGATACCTTCGTCGAAACGGCTGCCTTTGCGCTCGACGCCACCGACGATGTGAGTGAGCTCACGTCGACCTTCACGGTGGGGCTCGTCACCGTTCCGCCGATCTGGATCGAGAGCGGAATTTCGGGCGCAGCGGCGAGGTTTATTCCCGCGCTTCCCGCCTTCGAGACCAAGCCGGAGATCGCATCGTTCGCGCTGCCGCCAAGCATCGCGCGAGGGACGCGTAGGCCGAGCGTGTACAGCAGCGATTGATCGAGGCCGTTGGAGCCCGCGACGTTCATGGTAACCCCGGCCGCCTTCACGTCGAATGGCTTCACGCTGAGGCGCCCGTTCTGAATCGCGAACGCCGCTTTGAGCGGCTGCAGTGTCGGATTGTTCAGGAACTGCAGCTTGGTGACGTCCACGATCTTTTGCATCGCGGGGAAGTCGTGGAGCGTGAGCACCGACGTCGCGTGCGTGCCGTCGCCGCTGAGCGTCTGGAGCTGTGGCATCATGTTCTTCCCCAACGTGCCGCTCAGATGAAGCGCCGTGGTGACCGTTCCACTGGCGTACTTCGCGATCGGTGCGAGCGCCTGCACCGTCGTGAATGCCTTGAACGCCGACGGGATGTCGACGTTGTTCATTTTGTAGGCGACGTCGAACATCGGAACTGTGGGAGTGGTCGTCTCGTACCACCCGCTGACGCCGATCTCTCCGCCGAGTGCGTTCATCGTAAAGTTGTCGAGCGTCGCCCGCTGATTCCTGATGCGCACGCGCCCGTGCGCATTGGTCAACTCGAGCTTCGCGTACGTCAGCTTCGCGACGGTGGCATCGAGTGTGAAGTCGATCTTCGGCGGCACGGGGATGATCTCGAGATCGCCGCCGCCGGTCGCCCATTCATCGAGATTGAAGCGATTGCTTCGCACCGTTGCGCTTCCGCTCAGCGTGTCATCCTGAAGAACGAAGCCGAGCACGTTGTCGAGGGAGCCGGACGCGTTGAAGTCGCTGCTTCCAATCGATCCAGTGAATGACTTGAGCAGCGCGTGCTGCGGCGCGAGTGTGAGCGACGCCTGCTGAATGGCTAGTGGATGCGGCAACGATGCGCCCTTCATCGTGATGCCGGTGGCGTCGATACTGCCGCTCATGCCGATCTTCGCGTACTGCTGCTTGCGGATGTACGAGAGGCGTGTGCGCACCGTAGCATTCGCGGCGACGGTACCGGCGAGCTGGTCGATCCCCTCGAGCTTGATCGTTCTGCGCACGTCTGCGAGATCGACCCTCCCGTTCACGCCCGCATCGACATCCGGATCCGAGATCGGCGTGCGGAGCACCATGTGCGCGTCGACTGGATTCTGGCCGAGCACGACGTGGAAGCGGTCGAGCTTCACGACGGTGCTGTC
>DASYLL010000200.1:0-2360 GCA_036009605.1 Thermoanaerobaculia bacterium
GCGGGATTCATCGACGCGCCGGTGAGCGGCCCACCCATCATTGCGCAGAAACCGACGGTCAGGCCAACGGCGAGCGGAGCAAAGCCTTTTACAACCCGCTCGTCCGTCGCCACTGCCATGATCACGAACATCAACGCGAACGAGAGGAGCCATTCCATGACAAATGCTCCGCCCGTACCAACTCCGCGTGTGCGCGCCGGCAGTGTAGCGCCCAACTGGCCTACGACGCCAAGCAGCGTCCGGCACAACGCAGACGCCGCGACGGCACCGAGACATTGCGCCACGACGTAGGGAACTACATCGCGCGCTGGGAATCGGCGAACGGACCAAAAGCCGATCGTCACGGCGGGGTTGATGTGAGCACCGGAGATATGGCCAATCGCGAAGATCATTGCCGTGACGACGAACGCGAACGCCAACGCCACACCTGCGTGCGAGATCGCGCCGTTCGATGCCGCATTCACCATCACGGCACCGGGGCCGATCAGCACCAGGAAGAACGTTCCTATCGCCTCCGCAGCGAGTCGTCGAGGGTCAAACGAGTAGCGAGCGCGAGCCATCACCCGGTCTCGCCATCCTCATCACTTCGCGCGGGCGCGAGCTTTCCGCCCGCGGCGAGATAGTCTGCGAATTCACTCGGCAGCTCGCTCGCGCGAATCGCTCGCACCGCTCCATCCAAGTCGTATTCGACGCGAATGAACTCCACCTGTACAGCGTTCCTGTCGACGTCGAGAATCACATAGCCGGCGCGCCAATCGCCGTCCTTCGGCCTGCCGACGCTGCCGGTATTGACGAAATGAATCCCGTCGATCGTGCGATGCCAAGGCAGATGCGTGTGCCCAAAACAGAGTACATCGCCCGCCTTCGCGCCCGCAATCTCCGCCATCCTGCTGAAGAATGACTCGGGGCGGTCCTCGGTGAGATACAGAGTGTTGAGCGTGGGTGCGCCGTGCACCAGGATCACAGTCGGCCCCGACATGTGACCACCGAGTGGCCGCAGGTCCAGTCGAAATGGCAGCGATGCCAGCACGCGCTTCGTCTCCGGCGACACATGCGCCTTGGTCCACTCGAACGACGCGTGCGCGAGCTCGGCCTGATGCGGATCCTCGTACTTGCAGCCGCAGTGCTTGTAGTCGAGCCCCACGGTGGAATCGTAGTTGCCCGCAACGCCCGTGATCTTCGCGTCGCGAATCCGCTCGACCGTCTCATTCGGCCACGGCGCGTAGCCGACCAGATCACCGAGATGGTACGTCGCATCGATGTCGGCTCGAACCGAGATGTCCGCGAGCACAGCGTCGAGCGCTGGCAGGTTCGCGTGCACATCCGAGATGAGGGCGTACCGCACTAGTGTGTGCCCAGCAGCTCAAGACACATCACCGTCGCTGATGCCGGGCACGCCGACTGGAACTCGGCTGTCTGCTGCACCGGCGCCGGCACCACATCACGCGTCGTATTCGCGAAGCCGAAGCTCGGGAAGTATCGCTCGGCCGTCGTCGTCAGCAGGTAGAGCGCGCGAATTCCCCTGACCTCAGCCTCCGCGATGATCCGCTCGACGAGGCGGCGTCCGAGCCCGCGGTCTCGCCATTCTGATGCGACCGCCGTCGAACGGAGGAGCGCGTACTCGCAGCAGATCTCGAGGCCAACGACGCCGACGAGTTGTCCATTGCTCTCCGCGACGATGAACGTGCCGAGCGACTCAGCGACACCGATTAACGGCAGCGAGCTCTCAACGAGAAGGCGCTCGATGTCGGTTAGATCACCATCGACGGCGGAGCGCAGTGTCACAGCGGGAAGTTCGATTGAGCTCGACATTCCATCACCCTCTATGCGATCGGAGTAGAAAGCAGAGATCTAGGCGCAGCACTCGCTGCCACAACATGCAACACTCTCCAGCGGCTTCTTCGCGCGCACGAACGCGCTCAGGAACTTTCCGTCGATCTCGTGCGCGACGGCGCTCACGTCGAGCCCCGACTGCGCGAGAAATGCAGCCGCATCGTTCGCGCTGTAGAAACGAGTCGGCTCGAAGGTCGGATTCTCGAAGCCGACCTCCGTGAGCAGGTTCGCGAACTCCGATTCCTCGAGCGCGCCCGCGATGCAACCCACCCAGAGCTCCATGCTCTGACGCACCGCTGCGGGAACTTCGCCGCGCACGATGACGTCGCTCACCGCAAAGCGACCGCCGGGCTTGAGTACCCGAAACGCCTCGGCCAGCACCTGTCGCTTGTCGCCGGAGAGATTGATGACGCAATTGGAGATGATCACGTCGACCGATGCGTCGGGAAGCGGGATCGCCTCGATCGTTCCCTTGAGAAATTCGACGTTCTCAATTCCCGATTCCGCCTGATTGCGGCGCGCCATGT